>NZ_SOHC01000015.1:0-81369 GCF_004403955.1 Cryobacterium sp. TMT1-2-1 | reverse complement strand
CCCGGCTGAACCAGCTGCTCAAGGCAGCTGAAACCACCCGCGTTGCCTAGACCGCTTGACTTTGCCGGCCCGGGAAGGTGCCAAACTCACAGTTCGGCGGGTGGGGCAGCGGCCTCTAGGCCGTTTCGACCAGCTCGACGAGCAGCTCGGCCGCGGGCTCGGCGACCAGAACGAACTCGGGAGAGGCGGCCTCGAGGGCGGCCAGGATGTCGGCGGTGAGGTCGTCGGCGTGCTCGAGGCCGATCGAGATGCGCACGATTCCGGCCCCGGGCTTGGCGCTCGCCTCGACCGGTCGGTGGGTGAGCGAGGCCGGGTGCTGCACGAGGGAGTCGACCCCGCCAAGCGAGACGGCGTGGGTGATCAGGCGGCAGGCCTCGGTGAAACGCGCTGCCGCGTCGAACCCGCCCGCGAATTCGAGGGCGATCAGGGAGCCGGCGCCGGCGGTCTGCCGGCCAATCAGGCCCTGCGGGTCCTGGCCGGGCAGTCCGGGGTAGAGCACGCGCGTGAGGGCGGGGTGGCCGACGAGCGTGTTCGCCACCTCGGCTGCGGTCGCCTGCTGGGCTCGCACGCGCAGGGGCAGGGTGCGGAGGCCGCGGTGGAGCATGTAGGCGCCGAACGGGTGCAGGATGCCCCCGGTCACCGCGCGCACCTGGCGCAGGCGCACGATCCAATCCTGGGGGCCGGAGACCGTGCCGCCCATGACGTCGCCGTGGCCGCCGAGGTACTTCGTGGCGCTGTGCAGCACCAGCGTCGCGCCGCACTCGATCGGGCGCTGCAGCACGGGGGTCGCGAAGGTGTTGTCGACGAGCACCGGGACGTTGCCCGCGGCATCCGCGACGGCCCGGATGTCGGTGAGCTCGAGGGTCGGGTTCGCCGGCGACTCGAGGATGACCAGGCCGGTCTCGGGGCGGATGGCGGCCGCGACACCGGCAGCATCGACCCAGGTCACCGTGGTGCCGAGCAGCCCGGTGGCCAGGACGTGGTCCGTGCCGCCGTAGATGGGGCGCAGCGCGACGACGTGGTTCTTGCCGGCGGCAACGGAGGCGATCAGCACGGCGGCCAGGGCGGCCATGCCGGTGGCGAAGGCGACGGTGCCCTCGGTGCCTTCGAGAGCCGACAGGCCATCCTCGAAGCGTGCGACGCCGGGCTGCCAGAGCCGCTGGTACACCGCGGACTCGCCCTGAATGATGTCCCCGCCGGTGGCGAGGTTCTCGTAGGAGTCGCCTCCGGACTCGACCCCGGCAAGCGGGTTCGTGGTCGACAGGTCGATCACCGGAACGTGCGACCCTGACTCGGTGACACCCTCCATCCCGGCGTGGACGGCGATGGTTTCAATGTGTGACGACGATGGCAACATGCTCTGAGGAAAGCAGATGCTGTGTTCCAGCGCAAGAACACGTGGAGAGTCTTCTGAACGAGCCCCATTCATCGAATATGCTTTCCTGTGACGAAAGGCTGCACGCATGGATTCGAAGAAGGCCGACCTCGACCGGGTTGACCGCGCGCTGCTCCGCGCGCTGTCGGTGAATGCGCGCGCGTCGGGGGCGGCCCTGGCCGCCGAAATCGGCGTCGCGGAGTCGACCGTGTCGTTGCGGCTCCGCCGGCTCCAGCAGCTCGGCCACATCCGCGGTTACCGGGCCAACATCGACCTTGCGGCCCTCGGCGCCTCCCTCCAGGCGCTCATCTCCGTGCGACTGGCCAAGCACGCCCGCGGGCAGATCGACGAGTTCCGCAATGCGGCCCCGCACTGGCCCGGCGTGATCGGGATGTTCCACACGGCCGGGGCGGACGACTACCTTCTGCACGTGGCCGCCGCCGACGCGTCTCACCTGCGCGACTTCGTCCTCGAACACCTCGCCGAGCATCCTGCCGTCGCCCACACGGAGACCAACCTCATCTTCGAGTACGTGGACGGGGACGGCTGGCAGGATCTCGTCAAGTAGGTGACGGACGGCCCGCAGATTCGCTAGCGTCGTGGCGTGTCCACGACTGCGCCGCTGATCCGGATCGGCATCTCCGGCTGGCGCTACGCGCCCTGGCGCGGGGTCTTCTACCCGCCGCACCTGCCCCAGCGGCGGGAGCTCGAGTTCGCGGCGGAGCACCTCGACACCATCGAACTCAACGGGTCGTTCTATTCGCTGCAACGGCCGGAGAGCTACCTCCGCTGGCGGGACGAGACGCCGCCGGGCTTCGTGTTCTCGGTGAAGGGCCCGAGATACATCACGCACATGCTCCGCCTGCGGAACGCGCGGCTGGCCCTCGCCAACTTCTTCGCGTCCGGGCCGCTGGCCCTCGGCAGGAAACTGGGCCCTGTGCTCTGGCAACTGCCGGCCCGGCACACCTTTGACGCCGCCGAACTGGACGAGTTCCTGGCCCTGCTCCCGCACGCCACCGCCCGGGCCGCAGTCCTGGCCGGCGAGCACGACGAGCGGCTCGACGGGAGGGCGTTCACCCTGCCGGGAGAGGACCGGCCTCTTCGGCATGCGCTGGAAGTGCGCTCGGCGACGTTCGTCGACGAGCGGTGCTACGACATCCTGCGGCGCCATGGAGTCGCCCTCGTCGTGGCCGACGCGGCCGGGGACTGGCCGCGCTTTACCGAGGTAACGACCGACTTCGTTTATGTGCGGCTGCACGGGGCCGAGGAGCTCTACGCCTCGGGCTATACCGATGCGGCGCTCGACGACTGGGCCGCCCGGGTGCGCGGCTGGTCCGGCGGGGCATCCTGCCCGGATGGAGTTGGCCGCGACGTGTACGTCTACTTCGACAATGACGCGAAGGTTCGGGCCCCGTTCGACGCGATGTCCCTCCGTGATCGACTCCAGGATGAACCCTGAGGAGCGTCACCCCTGAACAATGGGCGCGTGGGCCCGGGAACGCCTGATTCCTGCGCTTGTCCTCCACAGGTCGGCCGTGCGATTTGTTGTACACAAAGGCCGGTCAGGGGTGGTTTCGGGCCGGAGGAATGTCGGTGGTTCGCCGTACCGTTTTCGTATGGAAACCATCAAAGGACCACCCGGTCGGGCACTCCCGGCCGGCCCGAACCCGGGCGTTGACCCGGGTGTCGCCACCGACCAGGGTCAGCCGCTGACAGCGGCCGCGGTCCACCTGGAGGAACTCGGCGCGCTCATCGATGCGGTCACCGCCATCGACCGGGCGATGGCGGTGCAGGCCGCGGCCCGGGTGGTCGCGATAGACGCGGCGCGGGTCTGCAGCGAGCGGGAGCTCGGCGGGAGTGCGTTCAGTCCGGCGTTGACTCGCCGGTCGCTGGTGGCCGAGCTGGCTTGCGCGTTGCGGATTCCGGAGTCGACCGCTTCGGGGCTGCTGGAGAGCAGCCGGGCCCTGGTCCACGACCTGCCGGACACCCTGGCGGCCCTGGCCGCGGGGCGGATCGGCTACCGGCAGGCGATCGTCCTCGTCAACGAAACCGCGGGACTTCCGGAGGCGGCGGCCCGGCAGCTGGAGCAGGAGGCGTTGCCGTCGGCCGGCCGGTTGACGGCGTCGCAGTTCGAGAGGAGGACCAGGAAGCTGCGGGAGAGGATCGATCCGGAGTCGATCACGGCCCGGCATGTGCGGAGCGTGGCCGACCGGGCGATACGGTTCGACCCGGCCCGCGACGGGATGGGCTGGCTGAGCGCCTACCTGCCGGCGTCGGACGCCCTCGGCATCTATGGCCAGGTGACGGACCGGGCGATCGCCCTGCAGGGGCCGGACGAGCCGCGCACGCTCACCCAGCTGCGGGCGGACGTGTTCCGCGACCTGCTCCTGCAGGCCGGCTGCGCGGGGACTGGTTGCACGCAGTCCGGTTGCACGCAGGCCGGTTGCACGGAGTCCGGTTGCACGGAGACCGTAGGGATGGCCGGCAGCCTGGGCGGGCTGCGGCCGAACCTGATCGTGACGGTCCCGATGCTCACCCTCCTCGGTGTCACAGAGGAGCCGGGCAACCTCGACGGGTACGGGCCGATCGATCCGGACACGGCCAGGGCTTTGGCGGCGAAGTGTCCGAGCGCGGTGCGGATCCTGACCCACCCGGAGACCGGTGCGGTGCTCTCGGTCGGCCGGGACCGGTATACGATCCCCGCCTCGCTCCGCACGATGCTTCAGGTGCGCGACGGCACCTGCCGGCACCCCGGCTGCAGCCGGGCGGCCAGCCGCTCGGACATCGACCACGGCCTCGACTGGGCATTCGGCGGACGAACCGACCACAACAACCTCGCCCACCTCTGCCCCGCCAGCCACGCCCTCAAACACGAGGCCGGCTGGAAAGTCAGCCAGGCCAAGGACGGAACCGGCACCCTCACCTGGACAACCCCGACCGGCCACACCTACGTGACCGAATCCGAAACCATCATCGGCACCGCCATCAGCGCCGAACTCCGACAGAAGGCCACGCGAACCGACGAAGGAAGTTCAGAGGAACAGCCCTCCTAACACGTCACCCTTCCGGCTCGCCGAACCGTGAGTTCGGACCCTTCCCACCGGAATGAACGTGCCGAACTCACGGTTCGGCGGGAGGCTCGGTACGACTTGGGCGTGCGGTCGTGCTCAAAACGAGTGCGGCGGGCGACCGCATGCCGGCCGTTAACGAGACAACGCCCCCACCGAGGTGGGGGCGTTGTCGAAGCTCAGATTGAGCAGTTGCGCAATTTAGAGGGCGCGGATGTTCTCGGCCTGGGGACCCTTGGGGCCCTGGGTTACCTCGAACTCGACCTTCTGGTTCTCGTCGAGCGACTTGTAGCCGTTCGAAGCGATCGCGGAGTAGTGCGCGAACACGTCGGCGCTTCCGTCGTCGGGAGCGATGAAGCCGAAGCCCTTTTCAGCGTTGAACCATTTCACGGTACCTGTTGCCATTTGAAACTCCTCCAGGAGTGTTTAGATCGAACCCGACTGTCGGGCCCGTTCGTCGCGGTATTCGTCGTCCGCTTCCTTAAGGAATAGCGCGCATCAACCGAGATCGATGCGATTTTAAGACGTGCAAGCACTACAACTACTGACACAACACTAGCCCACAATGCTGAGTTAGTGCCGTATTGGTCAAAAGAACCATGTCGAACCGTAATGATTGCCGGACGGACGGTCCCGCCGGGGGCCTATTCGGCCGTGACGAAATCGATCAGTTGCTCGACTCGTCCGAGCAACTGGGGTTCCAAATCGGCGAAGGACCGCACCCGGCCGAGAATGCGCTGCCAGGCGCGGGCGATGTCGGCCTGGTCCTCGTGCGGCCAGCCGAGCGCCGCGCAGATGCCGTGCTTCCACTCGACCGAGCGAGGCACCTGGGGCCAGGCGGCCAGGCCGAGACGTTCGGGTTTGACCGACTGCCAGACGTCAACGTACGGATGCCCGACCACGAGAACGTTGCGGCCGTGCGGTCCCCTGGCCACCGCCTCCGCAATGCGGCTCTCCTTGGACCCGGGCACGAGGTGGTCGACCAGCACGCCCACCCGGCGGCCGACGCCCGGACGGAACTCGGACAGGAGTTCTTCGAGATTGTCCACGCCTTCGATGTATTCGACGACGACGCCCTCGATGCGAAGGTCGGCGCCCCAGACCTTTTCGACGAGTTCGGCGTCGTGGCGTCCTTCGACGAAGATGCGACTGGCCCGAGCAATGCGGGCGGGCGCGTCCTTCACCGCCATGGAGCCGGACGCTGTGCGGGCCCGGGTCGCGGGCGCCTTTGCCGCCGGGACGACCAGCACCACCGGCTTGCCGTCGATCAGAAACCCGGCGCCGAGGGGGAACAGACGGAGTTTGCCGTGCCGGTCCTCGAGGGTGACGATCTTCTTCTCGACGCGAATCACGGCACCGCAGAACCCGGTCGTGGCCTCCTCGACCACCAGGTCGCGGACGGCTTCCCGGGTGGGGATCACCGTGCGACCGACGTCGCGCCAGCCGGGGGAGAGCACGTCGGCGCCGTATCGTTCGTTCATCATCCGATCGACGTTAGCCGAGATTGGACTCGATCTCCGGAGGCGGGCGGGTGGCACGCGCTGCGGTCCGAGGGCCACAGGTCAGGCCCTCTCCGGCATCGTCGGCTGTCGCCGGCCCGCGATAGCCTGTCGGTATGTGTGGTCGATTTGTCATCACCGATACGGCGGAGGACCTCGCCGCCATGTTCGACGTCGAGCACGTGGGGGAAGGTATCCCCGACCCCTCGTGGAACGTCAAACCCACGGAGCAGATACCGATCGTGCTCGAGTCGGTGAAAGACGGCCCCGTCGTGCGCCGCCTCGAATCCGCCCGCTGGTCACTCGTCCCGTCGTTCTCGAAGCAGCTCACGTCCGGCTACCCCACCTTCAACGCCCGGGCGGAAGAAGCCGCGGAGAAAGCCTCGTACAAGAATTCGGTGGCGTCGAAGCGGGCCCTCATTCCCGCCGCGGGCTACTACGAGTGGCACACGGCGGGCAAGGTCAAGACTCCCTATTTCGTACACTCCGACGACGGCCTGCCCCTGGCCCTCGCGGGCCTCTATTCCTGGTGGCGGAATCCCGCGCTGCCTGGCGACGACCCTGCGCGCTGGGTCCTCACCGCTACGATCCTCACCTCGGACGCGCAGGGCGCCCTGGCCGAAATCCACGACCGCACTCCGGTTGTGCTCCCGGAGGAGTGGTGGGACCAGTGGCTCGACCCGCACACCGCAGGAGACCAGAGTCTGGTCGACGCCGCAGTGGCGGCGTCGCGACCGCCGGCTGCCGGGCTGCGCTTCTATGAGGTCGCCCCGCTGGCCGGCGCTGCCAACGGGCCCGAGCTCACCGAACCGGTGGGCAGCGAGCATGTGGCCGGCGCGTCCGGAGACCCACGCGGATGAGCGAACAGCCGGCGGCGCAGGCCGACGACCGCAGGGAGACGTCCGACGAGCGTCTCGACCGCAACTGGGATTCGCTGTTGCAGGAGTTGCGCGTCACTCAAACGGGCACGCAAATCCTCAGCGGATTCCTGCTGGCCGTCGCCTTCCAGCCGCGATTCACGGAGCTCGACGGCTACCAGATCGCGGTGTACCTGGCGCTGGTCTCTGTCGCGGCGATCACGACCGCCGTCGGCCTCGGCCCGGTCAGTCTCCACCGCATCCTCTTCCGGCGCCACGCGATGGCCCAGGTCGTGAGGATCGGCAACGTCCTGGTGCGCATCACGCTGGCCGGGGTGGCGATCGTGTTGACGGGGACGACCCTGCTCATTTTCGATGTCGTGCTGGGGCGCGCGGCCGGGCTGGCCGCGGCCGCCGCCGTCCTCGCGCTCACCCTCTTGATTTGGCTCATTGTGCCGCGTTCGGTTCGGCCCGACGGCCCCTGACCCGGTACGCTCAAATCATCGGCCCGGCGAGACTGGCGGGCACCGCATCGAAAGGACCACCCATGCATGTCGTCGCCTTCATCGTCGCGATGGCCGTCTTCGTCCTCGGTCTCTGGCTGTTCGGGCTCGCCTTCGCGGTCACCGCCTTCCAGGCGCCGATCTTCTTCGCCGGAATCCTCGCGGTCGCAATTGCGCTGTGGATTCCGACCCGGGTCATCCGCAACTAGGGCCACACCTCGCCTGCTGTCGACGGGCGGCTAGAGTCCCGCGACCAGATTGATCAGGGTCGCCAGGATGATCGTGCCGAAGAGGTACGAGAGGAGCGCGTGGCGCAGCGCCGCCATGCGTATCGCGTGTGTCTGCAGGGTCGTGTCCGACACCTGGAACGTCATCCCGAGGGTGAACGCGAGGTAAGCGAAGTCCCCGTAGTTCGGCGCTTGGGCCTGGTTGAAATCCACGCCCCCATCGGGTCCGCGGTAGTACATGGACGCGTACCGCAGGGTGAAGAGAGTGTGGATCAGCGCCCACGACAGGGCCACGCTCATGACCGCGAGCATCGCAATGGTGATCCGCTCCGAGGCCCGCGCCTCGATCAGCAGTGACACGGGTGCACCGAGACTGGCGAGGCTGGCGATCACCACGAGCAGGTCGGAAATCGCGCGCCCCGGGTCCTCGCGTGTCGCGTGGCTGGCCGTCGTCGACGCATCCATCCGCCACACCGTGAACCAGACCCAGAGAAGGTAAGTGACGCAGGCGGACGCCCACCCCACGATGACGGCCGGTACCCATTCGCCGCGCATTCCCGTGATGAGGCCCGCTGCGATGCCGACGAGGAGCATGGCCGCGAAACGCGTCGTCGAGTGGTGGATCTTGACGGGTCCGGGGAGACCCCCGGGTCCGTTTCGGAGTTCACTCATGAGGCGATCCTACGGTTCCGTCGTCGCCGCACGCGGCGGTGACGGCCGAGATCAGCCCGCGGTCGCCGACGATGCGGAAGTGGCCGGACGCGGCCAGGGCGACGTTCGTGGCCCCGGGCAGGCTGCAGCCGTCAGGGATGTGTGGATCGAACGCCCCGTAGACGGACGTGATCCGGGCGTTTACGAACTGCTCATCGACGAGCAGGCGCACCATCGGGTCGGTCGGCGACAGTGCGCGCAGGCTGGGGAGCACGGTGTATTTCGCCAGCGACGACCCGGAGAACGGCGTCGCGATCGCGACCATCCGGTCGATCCGATCCCGGCTTCCGGCGGACATCATCAGATACTTGCCGATCAGGCCGCCCTTGCTGTGGGCGACGAGAATCACCCCGTGCAGGTCTTCCCTGGCGAGGTACTCCCCGGCGATCCGTGCGGCGTCCGCAACCGGCCGCCGGTTGCGCCCCAGTGCCTGGATCGCGTGCACGGGGTGGCCGCCCTCGTGCAGCGCGTCCGCCACCGGGCGCAGGAACTGCCACGCCTCATAGATGCCGGGAAGCAGCACGATCGGGGCGGAATCGCCGGAGCGGTACCGTGCGAGGGTGGCCCGCGACCGGCCGGCATCCAGCTGCCGGATGCCGATGTAGGCGTAGTCGAGCGCCCAGAACGCCGCCTTGGCCAGGATGTTCACTGCTCCGGCTCCGACGCGGTTCCGGGAACCCCGATCCGCGCGTGCGAGACGATGGCCGCCGCCACCGCCTGGGGGGCCGCATACTGTACGACATGGGAGGCGCCCGGCACGTCGAGCCTGCTCGCGCCGGGAATCGCGGCGACCAGCCGAGCCGCCCAGTCCGCGGGCGTGACCGGGTCCTGCGAGCCGCGAATGACGAGCGTGGGCGCCGTCAGGAGGCGAACGCGCTCCTCCAACCGGTACGACAGCATCGCCGGCAGCGCAGAGAAATACCGTCGAGGTCCGCAGCGCAGATAATCCACGGCAACGATCCAGTTCGCCGACGGCGGCTCGGTGAATACGTCCCGGACCAGGCGCAGGGCCTGCCCCAACCCCGTGGGCGCCGCCGGGTCGACGACGGGCGCGATGAGCACGAGGCTGGAGGAGAGCGATGGATCCTGCAGCGTGGCCTCAGCGACCACCTGCGTTCCCATTGAATGTCCGACGAGCACGGGATCAATGATGCCCCAGGCCTCCGCGAAGGCCCGCAGCAGCGCGGCGAAGTCGGGAATGTCCAGGGGGGCGGACGGTGACGGCGACGCTCCGAACCCCGGCAGATCGACCGCATACACGATGCCGTGCGGCGCGAGCCTCCGGGACAGCCTGGCGAAGTACCGCGACGATGCCCCGATGCCGTGCACGAGCACGAACGCGCGGCCCTGACCATCCGGCAGCATGCGACCGTACTGCCGCACGAGCATGGTCAGCTCCCCGTGGTCGAACCGGCGAAGAATGAAGTCGATCATTCCGCCGAGCCTAGAGCTCCGCCGGGCCGGATGTCAGCCTGGATGGGTATCGTAAGGACATACTTCGCTCGCCACCATTTCCGAAAGAGACCGCCCAGGATGCCTGATAGCCCGGCCGCGGCCACACCGTACGAGATTCTCGGGGTCAGCCCCACCGCCAGCCAGGACGAACTGCGGCGGGCGTATCGCCGGCTGCTGCGACACACCCACCCCGATGTGGGCGGCAGCGCGGAACGATTCCATGCCGTGCAGATCGCCTGGGAACGGGTCGGTAATCCGCAGAGCCGGGCCGACTACGACCGACACCGGTATTCGGAGGGCGAGCCGTCGCCTGCCTCTTCGTTCTACGCCGCACCGGCCGCGCAGAGCCGCCCGTCACAGACCGGCGGCGTGCGCGCGCGGATGTACGGACACCCCGGCGGGCAGTCCAGGCAGCTTTTCCTCTCCCTCATTCGCGAATGGGCAGGGCGGGGAACGACCGTGGACGACCCGTACGACCCGGGATTGGTCCGAACGGCCCCCCGGGAGATCCGGCACCGGCTGGCCAAGGCCATCGCCGAGGAAGCCACCGCGCAGCTCGTCTCCGGCCTCGGCATCGGCTTCACGGCCTGGCACGACGTCGACCCGGGGGACCAGGGGCTAAAGCTCGACCACGTCGTCCTGGGCCCGGCCGGCCTGTTCGCCATCCTGTCGGAGGACTGGGGCGCACCGGTGCAGCTCAGGCGCGGCGAGCTCATCGGCGACGCCATCGCGCCGGGGGAATCCCCGATCCAGGACCTCGAGGTCGGAGCCCGCACGCTGGCGCGCTCCCTCAAGGTGAAGTTCACGGCCCTCGTCATCGTGGTGCCCGATGGCGGCATCGCCGAACCGCTGGCCGTGCCGAGGCGCGGCCGGCGCCCGAGCGTGGTCACGGTTCCCCGGTCACGTCTGGTCGGCCTCCTGCGTGAGGGGCTTCCCGGGATGGAGCGGGGGAGCTTCGAGAAGGTCTTCGAGCTGCGGAGCCGACTTCAGAACGGCATCCGCTTCGTCGAGGACTGACCGGCGGATCAGCCCGCCCGGAGCCCGAGTTTGTCGACCCAGTAGTCGAGGAAACTGGCGCCGGCCTCGTCATGGATCTGCTCGCCCATGACGATGACGGGGTAGGGCCGGTCGGGGATACCGTCGGCCGGCCGCACGTCCACATGCGAGACGTCGTACCCGGCGGCATGCAGGTGATCCGCCATCAGGTAGTCGCTGCGGGAGTCGCCGACCGAACGCCACAGGTGGGGGAGCGGACCGCCCTCGGCGAAGAATGCGAGCGCTCGCTCGGCGGCGTTGTCCTTGTCCAGGAGCACCGACTCGATATCCGTCGAGATGATCGTCGGGTCGATTCGGAAGGGAATCTGCCCCGAGGCGTCCGGTGCCTCGCGGTCTCCGAGCCGAACCCCCACCCCGCGCGAGGCGAGCAGCGCGAACGCCGCCTCGTTGAACGAATCCTGGGCGGCCAGGTACGCCGCGTGGGCGACATCCGTGCGCTGCTCCACCGAGACCATGGCCTGTTTGGTCTCATCGAAGAACATGGTGTCGGCGTATGAATCGGCAACGAGCCGCCGCAGTGCGGCGACGGCGGCCTCGGGCAGTGCGACGCTAGCGTCCACCACGACCTCGCCCATCCCGGCCGCAGAAATGGGGAACCACACGGCGCCCTTCTCACAGACGCCGTACATCCGGAATTCGTTCGGCAGGCCGGCTCCGACCAGCGGCGTGACGACCTCGTCGCGGATGAAGGCGGCCGAACGCCCGGTGATGAAGGCGATCGGGACATTGGCGCCGGCCAGCAGAATCAGGTCGGTCAGGATGCTCGGAGTCGCGATCGACCGGGTGACCGGGCTCGCGATCGGACCATCGACGTCAAGCAGGAGCCCCAGCGGGGAAACGGTGTCTCGCATGCCTCATTGTCCCACCCAGGCGCGGGACGATCCGTCAGTTCGGGATGACCGACACGCTCCCGTTCGTGGTCTCCGCAACGATCCTGTGCTCGGAATCGCGGTCACCCGGCACGGAGTTCGTGTTGGTCGACCCGTTGGTCGTCCGGGCCGTAATGGAGTAGCGCACGCCGCGCACAGGAACCCGTACCGTGACCGATCCGTTGGTGCTTCTCGCGACGACCTCGTCGGGCGGCTCGAGGAAGCCCAGGTCGACGCTGGCGTTCGTTGTGCCTGCGCTGACCTCCGCCGAGGTCGCCTCCCGCACGCGAATGGCCCCGTTGGTGCTGCGCAGGTCGATCCTGGATTCCGTGCCGGTCGCTTCGATGCGCCCGTTCGTCGTGTGCAGGCTGAGTTCGCCGGTGAGCCCGGATGTCGTGATCGCGCCGTTCTCGCCCGCCGCGGTCAGCGGCAGCGAGGCCGGCAGCGTCACGGTGACCTCGAGCTGACAGAAGTTGAACCATTGGCGCGGGCAGCCGCCGCCGATGGTGGTCACCCCGCCGGACGTGCTCGCCTCCAGGGTGGGAGCCGCGCCCAGGTAGGTGCCGCGCATCGTGACGTGAACGTCATCGTCGTCGCTGGCACCCAGGATCAGCGCGGCATTCGGAATCTCCACGGAGACGCTCCGGCCGGCGGCGAGGTCTTCCGCCTGGTCGACCGGCCCCCCACGGAAGTTCAACGCGAACAGCAGGCCGACGATGGTCGCCACCGCCACCAGCGACAGGCCGACGATCAGGATGACCGTGTTGGCGGTGGGACCCGAGCCCTTCCCTGCGGAAGGCTGCCCGGCGACTGGCTCGCTCATCTGGACCCTCTCGCCTCACCCTCTCATCTCAACGGTCCGGTGTCTTGACGTCCATGGGGCGCGGCGCCGACCGGATGCGCTCCGGCCCGGGGGGTGTGTCCTGCCGGTCAGAGTACCCGCCTCGGAGCTGTTCCGTCAGGGCCCGTGCGCTGGCCGGCCGGCGCGAGCGCCGAGCCTGCCGCCCGCTCCGGGTGGTCGGCGACGAGCGCAGCGTCTATCGTTGAGTCAGATGATTACGAGACGCGAAGCGGCCCTCCGGCTGGATATCCCGCTGGAAATGGCGCACCGGCACGGCATTCCCGCTCGGCTCTCCGAGGCGGAGCTCGCCGAGATGGAGGCGAACCCGCCGGCCTGGCTCGCCCAGTCGCGGGCGAACCGAACCGGGAAGAAGCCGGTCTGGGTCGAGTTGCGCTGCGACGTCTGCGGGTTCACGGAGGCCGCCCGGCCGAAGAAGTGGTGGCCGGACTTCACCTATGTCAGTTGCGACGACCACGGCTACGACGAGTTGCCCGCACCGGCGGCGGGCCTCAGGCGGCGCGAGTACGACGGCGTCGGCAGCCGCTTCGTCGGAATCCTCGACGAGGCCCCGGCTCAAGGGTGAGCCGCCCGCGCCTCACCGTCCGCGCGATACCCGGAGTGAAGGAATATCCTGAAACATGATGTCCTCCGTTGATGCGTTGAAGTCTGCACCCCCTCGTTCGCTGACCGACGAGGAGGTCCGCGAAATCCGCCGTGACTTCCCCATCCTCGGGCAGCTGGTCAACGGCAGGCCCCTCACCTACCTCGACTCGGGTGCCACCTCGCAGAACCCGGCCAGCGTGCTGGATGCCGAGCGGGAGTTCTACGAGCAGCACAATTCCGCCGTGCACCGTGGCGCCCACACGCTCGCGTTCAGGGCGACCGAAGCCTTCGAGGCGGCGAGGGCGACCGTTGCCGACTTCATCGGGGCGCAGCCCGACGAGGTCGTGTGGACCTCGAACGCCACGGAGGCCATCAACCTCGTCGCCTACTCGTTCTCGAACGCATCCCTCGGGCTCGGGGGAGAGGCGGCCGCACGCTTCCGGTTAGGTGCCGGCGACGAGATCGTCGTCACCGAGATGGAGCACCACGCGAACCTCATCCCGTGGCAGCAGCTGGCGCTGCGCACGGGTGCGACGCTGCGGTTCATCCCGGTCACGGATGACGGCACCCTCGACCTCGACGCCGCCGCGACCATCATCGGGGCCCGCACGCGCCTGCTCGCCTTCACCCATGCCTCCAACGTGGTGGGCGTCGTCAACCCGGTCGCCGATCTGGTGGCCCTCGCCCGTTCGGTCGGGGCCCTCGTTCTCATCGACGCCTGCCAGTCGGTGCCGCACCTGCCCGTGGACGTCGCCGCACTCGATGTGGACTTCGCGGTGTTCTCCGGTCACAAGATGCTCGGTCCCACCGGCATCGGCGTCCTGTTCGGCCGTGCCGAGCTGCTGGCCGACATGCCCCCGTTCCTCACCGGCGGATCGATGATCACCACCGTCGACATGCGGGGAGCCGAGTTCCTTGCGCCGCCCCAGCGCTTCGAGGCCGGCACGCAACGCGTCTCGCAGGCGATCGCGCTGGCCGCCGCGGTCGACTACCTCTCCGCCGTCGGGATGAGCCGGATCGAGGCCAGGGAGGCGGAACTCGGGCAGCGGCTCCTGGCCGGGCTCACCGATATACCGGGTGTGCGGGTGCTCGGACCCGCGGTCGGGGTCGAGCGCATCGGCCTGGCCAGCATTGACGTCGCCGGCGTGCACGCGCACGATGTCGGCCAGTTCCTCGACGAAGCCGGCATCGCGGTCCGCATCGGCCACCACTGCGCCCAGCCCCTGCACCGGCGCCTGGGCGTGACGGCGTCGACCAGGGCCAGCACCTACCTGTACACGACCACCGATGAGGTGGACCACTTCCTGGCCACCCTGCGCGAGGTCGCCCCCTTCTTTGGAGTGAGCCGATGACGTCCAGCGACCTGCAGCAGCTCTACCAGCAGATCATCCTCGACCATGCGAAGGCCAGGCACGGTTTCTCCGCCGAACCGTTCGCCGACCTCGTCGCGCGCGAGGCCGACGGCCCCAGCACCGCCGAGTCCCACCAGGTCAACACGACCTGCGGCGACGAGGTGACCGTCCGCGTGACGGTCGGCGCGGCCTCCGCCGGCGACGCTCGGCCGGGGACCGAGCGGATTGAGGACCTCGCCTGGCGCGGTGAGGGGTGCTCCATTTCGATGGCATCCGCTTCCGTGCTGAGCGACACCGTCCGAGGTCTCCCGGCCGGCGAGGCCACCGCGCTGCTTGGCGCGTTCCGGGACATGCTGCGGTCGCGCGGCACCACCGCGCCCGACGAGGAGCAGCTCGGGGATGCCGCCGCCTTCGCCGGGGTCTCCCGCTACCCGGCCCGGGTCAAGTGCGCCATGCTCGCGTGGGTGGCGTTCGAAGAGGCGCTGGCGCGCGCGGCGGCCCGCTAGGCTCCGCCCGTTCAGAGGCCGCCCGTTCAGAGGCCGCCCGGCGTCGACCCGGCGCGCGCGGCCGGTTCGGCCAGGTCGTCGTGGTGTATCCGGTCGCCCAGCCGGCCGAGCGGCTCACCGCCGCCGCCCCAGTGCCGGGCGATGATCTCGGCAGCGATGGACACGGCGGTCTCTTCGGGGGTGCGTGAGCCCAGGTCGAGTCCGATCGGGCTGTGCAGGCGCGCCAGGTCGGACTCTCCGACCCCGGCCTCGCGCAAGCGCCTCAGCCGGTCGTCGTGGGTGCGCCTGGATCCCATCGCCCCGATGTAGGCGACCTGCGGGGCGCCCAGGGCCACCTGGAGCAGGGGCACGTCGAATTTTGGATCGTGGGTGAGCACGCAGATCACGGCCCGTTCGTCGACCAGCCCGGCGGCGAGTTGCTCCGCCAGGTACCGGTGCGGCCACGCCACGATCACCTCGTCTGCGTCCGGGAACCTGGCCGGTGTCGCGAATAGGGCCCGAGCGTCGCAGACGGTGACCCGGTAGCCGAGGAACGCGGCCAGCCGGGTGAGCGCGGCGGCGAAGTCGATGGCCCCGAAGACGAACATCCGCGGGCGGGGCGCGAAACTGTTGACGAAGACCCGCATCCCCTCTCCCCGCCGTTCCCCGTCCGGCCCGTAGATCAGGACGCTGTTCCGGCCGGCGGCCAGCAACCCCTGGGCGTCCTCGCTGATGGCGCGGTCGGCTCGCTCAGAACCGACACTGCCGTCGAACCCGTGCGGCCGGACCACGAGATGGCGCCCGGTCCAGCCGCCGTCAAGGTGGTCGATGACGGTCGCGACGCCGACCGGCCGGGAGTTCTCGATGTCATCCCGAACCGCGTCCAGCTCTTCGAACGTCTTCCGGGAGACCGGTTCGACGAATACGTCCAGGATGCCGCCGCAGGTCAGTCCGACCGAGAAGGCGTCGTCGTCGCTGATCCCGTAGCGCACGAGCACGGGTGTGCCGTCGGCGACGACCTGGCCGGCCAGCTCGTAGACCGCACCCTCGACGCACCCGCCGGAGACGGAGCCGACGACGTCGCCGTCGGGCGTGACGAGCATGGACGCCCCCGCCGGCCGCGGCGCGGACTCGAACGTTCGCACGACCGTGGCGAGGCCGGCCGTTCCGCCCTTCCTCCACCCGGCGACGAGGGGACCGAGAACCTCACGCATCCGAGTCGCACCCGGGGAGCGCGATCATCATCGCCCGGACTTTCGCGACCCGTGTCGGCCGATCCGGTAGGCGATGAAGGCGACCGCGGCGAGCAGGCCGAGGAGCTTCGGCGGGCTGCTGAGCTGGTCGGTGATCATGCCCTTGGCGAAGGCGAACGCGTCCAGGCTCGTGTCCGGCGCCGGTGCAGCCTTCGGTCGCGCCGGGCCGCCGGGGGCCGCACCGGCGGCTGCGGGACGCTCTTCGGTCGCCGGTGTCGACGCGCCTGCGGCGGGTGCCCCACCCACCGGCGCCGCAATCATGGCCTGAAGGTTCTCGGCGAACAGGGCCATCATCTGGTCCGTGACGCTTCCGATGACGCCCCTGCCCATCGCGGCGACCTTGCCGGACAGGGCAATGTCCCCGGTGACGGTGCCGCGCGTGGTGTCTCCGTCCTGGACGAGCACGAGGCTCCCGGTTCCCTGGGCGGTTCCCTGGCCGCGGGCCTCCTGCGCCTTCCCTTCGAACACGGCACGGTGGTTTGCGACGTCGCGCTCGAGCACGTTCAGCAGGCCCTTGTACTGCATGGACACGGGTCCCAGCTTGACCTTCATGCCGACCTGGTACGCGTCCTCGGACAGCTTGTTCAGGATCTGAGCCCCCGGCACACAGCCGGCGACCCGTTCAAAGTCCATGATTGTCGCCCATACCTCGTCGATCGGTGCGACGACGGAAAAAGTGCTCTCTAGTTCCATGATGGTGTCCTCTTCTTGTCAGGTGTTGTCGCTGGTCGTGTGTTGCCGTCTGCCCGGCATCGCCGGGCGGTCGTTCCGGATCGCCGCGGCCACCTCGGCCAGGGCCGCGAAGCTGTGCCCGCTGACGAAGGAGTCGATGTACGGCATCGCGGCGGCCATGCCGCCCGCCAGCGGCTGGTAGCCGGCGGCCACCTTCCGCGGGTTGACCCAGACGATGCGGTGGGCGAGGCGCCGGAGGCGGGCCATCTGGGCGCCGACCTGCTCCGGGGCATCCTGTGCCCAGCCGTCGGAGATGACCACGACGACCGCGCCCCGCGCGAGGCCGCGGCGGCCGTGCTCGTCGATGAACCGGCGGATGCTTTCCGCGAGGCGGGTGCCGCCCGCCCAGTCCGAGGCACTCCCGGCGGCGCGCGCGAGCGCCTGGTCCGGGTCGCGGGTGGCCAGCTGCCGGGTGAGCCTGGTCAGCCGGGTGGAGAAGACGAACGCCTCCGCCTGCGCGCCGGCGACCGATCCCTGCAGCAGGGACAGGAAGACCCTCGTGTACGGCTCCATCGAGCCGGACACGTCGCACAGCAGGACCAGCCGGCGGAGGCGCGGGCGGCGGCGTGAGTAGACGAGCCGGATGGAGTCGCCCCCGGAACGTTCGGCGGCGCGCACGGTGCGTCGAAGGTCCAGGCGCTCGGTGGCCCGCGCCGACCGACGCGTGCGCCGACTGCGGCGTTCGGGCGTGGACAACACGATCCGGCGCACGAGCTGTCGGATCTGGGCGATCTCGTCTTGGGAGAGATCGGCGAAGGATGTCTCGTGCAGGCGTTCCTCGGCGGAGGCCACCAGCAGCAGGGCCTCCCGTTCCGGACCCGACTGGTCGGCCTGGCCCTCCGGCCCGGGCAGCGCCGCGGACGGCCGCGGGCTCACGTCCGTCTCCGCGGCGCCGGTCGGCCGGTTGTCGGGTGCCGTCGGGCGGGTCCGCGGCTCTGAGCCGATCGCCGGGGGAGCGTTGGTGTCACCGCGGCTGTCGGCCGGGTCGAGGAAGCCGCCGAACACGGCGTCGAACACCGCGTCGAACACGGGCACCTGTTCACTCGAGGAGACGAGCACGACCCTGCTGGTCCAGTAGAGGCGCTCCCGGGCATCCGGGGGCACGAGCCGGAACGCGTCGGCGAGCCGCGCCGCGCGGTCGGGGGAGGTGGGCAGTCCGGCCCGGCGGAGCGCCGTCATGAAACCCACTGCCAGCGCGGCCGCCTCCACGCTCGTCGGGGTGATCGAGCGCCCGGGCTCAGCCATGGTCGCCTCCGACGACCCAGGCCGACCCGCGGCTGCCGGCGAGGTCGAGGTCGTCGCGGTTCTTGAGGACTGATCCCCAGGTCTGGTCGACGGTGCGGGCGTCGAGCCGGTCCACGCCGAGCACGGTGAGCGCGGACACCCAGTCGATGGCCTCGGCTATGCCGGGGGGTTTGACCATGTCCAGGGTGCGCAGCCGGGTGATGGCCGACGCGGCGTCGATCGCGATCCGCTCGGCGCTCCGCGGCACTCGGCGACGAACGATCTCGGCGATCCGTTCGGGGCCGGGGTAGTCGATCCAGTGGTACAGGCAACGGCGGGTGAGGGCGTCGTGCAGGTCCCGGGTGCGGTTGGAGGTGAGGATGACGATGGGCGGATGGGAGGCCTGCACCGTGCCGAGTTCGGGGATCGTGACCGCGGCCTCGGCCAGAAGCTCGAAGGTGAACGCCTCGAACTCGGCGTCGGCGCGGTCGATCTCGTCGAGCAGCAGGACGGCAGGGCGCGGCCCGGGGTGCTCGATCGCCTGCAGCAGGGGGCGGCGCAGCAGGTAGTTCGATCCGAACAGGTCGGTTTCGTCGATGTCGACGTTCCGGGCCTCGGCCAGCCGGATCCCCAGCAGCTGGCGGGGGTAGTTCCATTCGTAGAGCGCCTCGCCCGCGTCGATGCCCTCGTAGCATTGCAGGCGGTACAGAGGAGTGTCCAGCACTCGGGCCAGGGCCTTGGCCGCCTCCGTCTTTCCCACGCCCGGCTCGCCCTCGAGCAGGATGGGCTGCGGCAACCGCACCGCGAGGAACAGCGCGGTCGCGAGGCCGACGTCGGCCAGGTAGTCCTCGGCGTTCAGGGAATCCAGCAGGGTGGCGACGTCGGGCACCAGACGCTGCATCGCCTCATCCACGCCCGGGCGCGCCGGGCGACTCATCCGAGCTCCTGCACGTCGGCGAGCGCACGCTCGTAGTCGGCTTCGGTGTCGATGTCCAGGGGAATCGGTCCGCGTATCCGGACTTCGGTGACATCGTCCGCACGCTGCTCGAGGAGCTTCCAGATCGCCTTGTCCCCGTGCAGGGCGGCGAGGCCCGGCAGGATGGTGCGGTCGAAGGCGAACGGATGCCCGATGCCGTCGTCGTAGCGGCAGACCGCGATGGGGGACCGGCCGCGTCCCTCCAGCAGGTGCCGCACCGTCTCCGGGCGCACCTCCGGCTGATCCCCGAGCAGCAGCACCAGGACGCCGGTGTCGGGGTGCAGGGCCGGAATGGCCGCGGCGATCGAGGAGGAGCATCCGGCCGGGTAGTCGGGGTTGTCGACGAGATCGCAGCCCCGGGTGTCAACCGTGTGCCGGACGGCGTCGCCCGCCCCGCCGAGGGCCAGCACGATCTGGTCGAGACCGCTCGCCCGTGCCGTGGCGAGGACGGCGTCGAGGATGACCCCGCCGCGGTAGGGGAGCAGCTGCTTCGGCCGGCCGAACCGGAGCGACGCCCCGGCGGCCAGGACGAGTCCGGCGGTGCGGACATCAGGGGGCGACGGCATACGCCTCCGGATCGGCCAGGAATGCCCTGCGACAGCCCTCCGAGCAGAAGTAGACCGTGTCGCCGGCGTAGTCGGCGTGCAGGCTCGCCTCCACCGCGACCACGGTCATCCCGCAGACGGGGTCGATCGCCGCACTGACCGCGACCGAGGGTGCGGTCTCCGGCGGCCGGTCCTGGGCGCGTTCGGAAATCAGCTGGGCGAGGATCGAGAGCGCGATCTCGCCCGGCGTGCGGGCACCGAGACGCAGACCGGCCGGGCTGTACACCCGGGAACGCTGCTCCTCGTCGACGTCGAGGGAGGCGAGCACGGCGGCGCCGCGGGTCGCGCTGGCCACGAGTGCCACATAGGGGACGCCGGCGCGGAGGGCAGCCGTCAGGGCGGGTTCTTCGTCCCGGCCGTGCGAGGCGACGATGAGGGCCGCGTCGTCGGGGCGCGGTTCCGCCGAACCCCCGTCTGCGAGCTCCATGTGCAGGCCCACCCCGGCCCCCAGCTGGGCCAGGGCCGCAGCGACGGGTGTCGATCCGACCACCAGCACCCGGGGCGCCGGGATCCATGGCTCGAGGAAGATCTCGATGGCGCCCCCGCTCAGGCACGGGTTGGAGACTTCGACCGCGCCTTCCTCTCGCAGCCGTGACGGCTCGCCGGGAACGACCCGCAGGAGGATCGGCTCCTGGGTGGACAGGGTCATCAGAGCGTACTCCCGCACCGACGCCTCCACGCAGTTGCCTCCGACAAACCCGTCGATCTGCCCACTCGCATGGATCAGGGCGGTATCGCCGGCGTGCGCGCTGGTCGGATGCTGGGCTCGCACCACCGTGGCGCGAACAAACGGCTCCCGGCGACCGGCGAGCTCCTGCGCCCTCTCCGTGAGGGTTGCCCCCAGCGCCGCCATGTTAGATCGGGGGCCGAGGACGGCCCTGCATAGCGGCCCAGACGCGGGCCGGGGTGCACGGCATGTCCATGTGCTGGATTCCGAAGGGCGCCAGCGCATCCACGACGGCGTTGACGATCGCGGGCGGAGAACCCACTGTGGCCGACTCGCCGATGCCCTTCGCGCCGATCGGGTGGTGCGGCGAGGGTGTCACGGTGAATCCCGTCTCCCAGTTCGGCACCTCCAGGGCCGTGGGGATGAGGTAGTCCATGAACGTCCCGCCGAGGTTGTTGCCCTCCGCGTCGAACTCGATGAACTGCATCAGCGCCATGCCCACGCCGTCGGTCAGACCGCCGTGCACCTGCCCTTCGATGATCATCGGGTTGATCCGCGTGCCGCAGTCGTCGACGGCGATGAAGCGCCGCACCTTGACGTGGCCGGTTCCCGGGTCGACGTCGACGACGCAGATGTACGCGCCGAACGGGAAGGTGAGGTTGGGCGGGTCGTAGGTGACCTCGGCGTCGAGGTTGCCGTCGATGCCCTCCGGCAGGGCGACGGTGCCGTGGGCGCCCATGGAGATTTCGGCGATGGTCTTCCCGGCGCTCGGGTCGCCCTTGACGAACCAGCGGCCCTTCTCCCACTCGAGGTCCTCCGGCCGGGTCTCGAGCATCGCGGCGGCGATGAACTTCGCCTTCTCCCTGACCTTGCGGGCGACGAGGGCAACGGCGGCGCCGCTGACCGGTGTGGACCGGCTGCCATAGGTGCCCAGGCCGAACGGCGTCTGGTCGGTGTCGCCGTGCACGACGTCGATGTCTTCCGGCGGAATGCCGAGCTCCTCAGCCACGATCTGGGCGAACGTCGTCTCATGGCCCTGGCCCTGGCTCTGCACGGAGATCCTGACGACGGCTTTGCCCGTAGGATGCACCCGCAGCTCGGCCCCGTCGTTCATTCCGAGGCCGACGATGTCCATGTGCTTGCGCGGTCCGGCGCCGACCGTCTCGGTGAAGAAGGAGATGCCGATGCCCATCAGCTCGCCGCGCACACGCTTCTCCTTCTGCTCTCGCCTGAGTTCGTCGTAGCCCGCCATGTCCATCGACTTGCGGAGCGCCGTCGCGTAATCGCCGGAGTCGTACTCCCAGCCCGTCTTGTTCTTGTACGGGAATTGCTCGGGCTTGATCAGATTCTTCAGCCGGAGTTCCGCGGGGTCCATCTCCAGCTTCCGGGCGAGGATGTCGACCATCCGTTCGACCAGGTACACCGCTTCGGTGACCCGGAAGGAACAGGCGTAGGCCACGCCGCCGGGCGCCTTGTTCGTGTACACGCCGGTCACCTTGCAGTGCGCGGCCTGCAGGTCGTAGCTGCCGGTGAAGATGTGGAAGAAGCCGGCCGGGTACTTTGTCGGCTGTGCCGTCGCGTTGAAGGCCCCGTGGTCGGCGAGCACGTTCGTTCGCAGCGCGAGGATCTTGCCGTCTTTCGTGGCCGCGATCTCGCCCTGCATGATGTAATCGCGGGCGAAGGATGTCGACATCAGGTTCTCCGACCGGTCCTCCATCCACTTGACCGGTTTGCCCGTCACGATCGACCCGACCACGGCGAGGATGTACCCCGGATAGATGCCGACCTTGTTGCCGAACCCCCCGCCGATGTCGGGTGAGACGATCCGGATCTTGTGCTCCGGGATCCCGGCCACGATCGCGAACAGGGTTCGGTGGGCGTGCGGAGCCTGCGAGGTTTCGTAGAGGGTCAGCGTGCCGTCGATCGGCTCGTAGTCCGCGACGGCACCGCAGGTTTCCATCGGCGCCGGGTGCACGCGCGGGTAGACCATCTCCTGCGACACGACGATGTCTGCCGATGCGAAGACGGCGTCGCACTCTGCCTTGTCGCCCGCCTCCCAGTCGAAGATGTGGTTGTCGGTCCGACCCTCGATCTCGTCGCGGATGACGGGCGCGCCGGGGTCGAGCGCCTTGCGGACATCCACGACCGGCGGCAGCACGTCGTAGTCGACCTCGATCAGTTCGAGCGCGTCGCGGGCTGAGTAGCGGTCGTCGGCGACGACGAAGGCGACCTCCTGGCCCTGGAAACGTACCTTGTCGGTGACGAGCACGGCCTGCACATCGGCGGAGAGGGTGGGCGCCCAGGCGAGCTTCAGCCCCAGCAGGTCCTGGCCGGTGATGACCGCCTTGACGCCGGGGTGGGCGAGAGCCTTGCTCGTGTCGATCGAGACCAGGCGGGCGTGCGCCACGGGGGCGCGCAGGATCGCGCCGTGCAGCATGCCGGGCAGCACGATGTCGTCGACGTAGTTGCCCTTGCCGCGGACGAACCGGGGGTCTTCCTTGCGCTGGAGACGGCCGTACCCGATCGGGCGGTCGGCGTCGCCGGCCGCCGGGTTGGCGGGGTGCTCTTCGATGATGGTCATGCGGTCACCTCTTCTCCGGTGGTCTCCTGCGCTGCGGGGTGTTCGGCGGCCCACTTCACTGAGCGCACGATGGTGGCGTATCCGGTGCACCGGCACATCTGGCCCGAGATCGCCTCGCGGATCTCGCCGTCGTCGGGGTGCGGATTCCGGTCGAGCAGGGCCCGGGCGGTGAGCATCATGCCCGGTGTGCAGAAACCGCACTGCAGGCCGTGTTCCTCCATGAACCCCTGCTGCACCGGGTCAAGCTTTGCCCCGGTGGCGAGGCCCTCGACGGTGGTGATCGCGTGCCCGTCGGCCATCGCCGCGAGCACGGTGCAGGATTTCACCGGCAGACCGTCCATCAGCACGACGCAGGTGCCGCAATTGCTGGTGTCGCAGCCCCAGTGTGTGCCGGTCAGACGCAGGACGTCGCGAATGAAGTGTACGAGCAGCACCCTCGGTTCGATCTCGCGGGTGATGTCTTCGCCGTTCACCGTCATGCTGATCTGCATGGGTTCAGCCTTCCTGGGTTGTCGTGTGCCGGACTTCGAGGGCGCGCGCGCAGGCGTGCCGCAGCACCCGTCGCGTGAGTTCGTCTGCGAGGTGCCGCTTGTAGTCGACCGGGCCGCGCTGGTCGGCGATCGGGTCGGATGCCGCGGCCGCAATCCGACCGGCCTCGATGAACAGACCCTCGGTCGGCTTCTTGCCGTGCAGCACGGCTTCGGCCTCCGTGATGGTCCGGTCGATACCGGCCGCCGTGAGCCCGATGGCGACGTCGTCGATCGTGCCGTCCTCAGCGAGTGAGACAGCGGCGCCGGCCGCAACGACGGCCCAGTCGCCGACCCGGCGTTCGACCTTTTCGTAGGCGCTTCCGGAGCGCGGGAGGATCGGAAAGCGAACCTCGACGAGGATCTCGTTCTGGGCGACGGCCGTCTCGTACGGCCCCCGGTGGAACTCGCTCATCGAGACCGTGCGCTCCCCGCCCGGGCCGCGGATGACCGCCTCGGCGCGCAGGACCACGCAGCAGGTAGACAGGTCCTCGGCCGGATCGGCCTGGCACAGCGAACCTCCGATGGTGCCGCGGTTGCGCACGATGGGATCCGCGATCACCCGCTCGGCGTCAGTGATGATCGGGAAAAGGCGGGCGATCTCGGGGGACTCCAGCAGCGTCGTGTGCCGGGTCATCGCCCCGACGCGCAGATAGTCGCCCTCGCGCAGGATGAAGTCGAGCTCGTACAGGTCGTTGATGTCGATGAGCCATTCGGGCCGAGCCAGCCGGAGTTTCATCATCGGCAACAGGCTGTGTCCGCCGGCGACCACCCGTGAGTCGGGATGGCGCTCCAGAAGCGCCAGGGCGTCGTTGACGGTGGTGGCGCGGGCGTAATCGAATGGGGCCGGAATCTGCACAAGGCTCTCCTCTTCGCGATGTGCCCCACCCACTGCACACGAAAGAGGGCACCGATGTGTCACACATACTGCTCCGGCGGCACCGGGGTGTCAAGAGCATCGGCGTGAGCGAACGGCAGCCACAACGGGCATAGAAAAAGGGCCGGATCTCTCGATCCGGCCCTTCTGAACTGTCTCAACCAGTTCCCGTTGATTGCCCGCACTTCTCAGTGTTGTCAATCTCCGTGCCCGAGGGGGGACTTGAACCCCCACGCCCTTACGGGCACTAGCACCTCAAGCTAGCGCGTCTGCCATTTCCGCCACCCGGGCAGGTGTTTCGGCAGCTGATTCGCATCGACTGCCGAGGAATAACTTAGCACGGATTCCCACCCCTCCTGATTCACCCGGCACCCATCGGATGCCGGTAGCGTGAGGGCCATGGCACCCTCAGTTGATAGCACCGTGGCCGACAACCGACTGGATCTGACGGCGGAGATCGCACGCGATCTCATCCGTCTCGACACCACGAACTACGGGGAGGGGCGCTCGAACGGCGAGACGGATGCCGCCGAATACGTCGAAGCCCGGCTGCTGGGCCTCGGGCTGGAACCGCAGGTGTTCGATTCGGCGCCCGGCCGCACGAGCGTCGTGGCCAGGGTCAAGGGCCGCGACAGCAGCAAGGGGGCCCTGGTGGTGCACGGCCACCTCGACGTGGTCCCGGCCGATCCGGCGAACTGGAGCGTGGATCCGTTCGGGGGCGTGATCAAGGACGGACTTCTCTGGGGACGCGGCGCCGTCGACATGAAGAACATGGACGCCATGATACTGGCGTCGCTCCAGGACATCCTCGGCGCCGGCAAGGAACCCGCCCGGGACCTCGTCGTCGCGTTCTTCGCCGACGAGGAGGCCGGGGGAGTGTTCGGCTCGCACTACCTGGTCGACACGCACCCGGAACTCTTCGCCGGCGCCACCGAGGCGATCAGCGAGGTCGGCGGCTACTCAATCACCCTCGGCGGCAAGCGGGCCTACCTGCTGCAGACGGGCGAGAAGGCCCTGATCTGGATCAAACTGGTCGCGCGAGGCCAGGCCGCGCACGGCTCGCGCCTCATCCATGACAACGCGATCACCCGCCTGGCCGAGGCCGTGGCGAAGGTCGGCCGGCGCGAATGGCCGATCCGGCTCACGAACACGACCACCCAGCTCCTCGGGGAACTCGCCCGCATCCTCGACGTCGACCCACAACGGGTCGGCCCGGACGAACTGGCCCTCGCCACGGGAACCGCCTCCGGGTTCATCCAGGCGAGCCTGCGCACCACGACGAACCCCACGCTGCTGCGGGCCGGCTACAAGCACAACGTGATCCCCGACCTGGCCGAGGCCTTCATCGACATCCGCTCGCTGCCCGGCGAAGAGGATGCGGTGCTCGCCGAGGTGGCCGAGCTGGTCGGCCCCGACATCGAGATCGTCATCATCCACCGGGACATCGGCCTCGAAACCGAGTTCAGCGGACCCCTCGTCGACGCGGTCGTCGCCACGCTGGGACAGCACGACCCCGGGGCACCCGTCCTGCCGTACCTTTTGTCCGGGGGGACCGACAACAAGGCGCTGAGCAAACTCGGAATCAAGGGTTACGGGTTCGCCCCGCTGAAGCTGCCGCCGGAGCTGGACTTCCCGGCGATGTTCCACGGGGTTGACGAACGGGTGCCGCTGGACGCATTAGTGTTTGGCAGGCGGGTTCTGACCGACCTGCTGTCGACCTACTAGCACCGGAGCACCAGCCACTTGGACTTCCTCAACGCCGTCATCCTGGGACTCGTCCAGGGTCTCACCGAGTTCCTCCCGGTGTCATCCAGCGCCCACATCCGCATCGTCGGCGAGTTCCTGGGCACCGGCGCCGACCCGGGCGCACGCTTCACGGCGATCACCCAGATCGGCACCGAGGCCGCTGTCGTGCTGTTCTTCTGGCGCGACATCGTGCGCATCATCGGGCAGTGGGGCCGGTCGCTCGTCGGAAAGGTGCCGCGCAGCGACCCGGACGCCCGTATGGGCTGGCTGATCATCCTCGGTTCGCTGCCGATCATCGTGCTCGGGCTGCTCTTCCAGGACCAGATCGAGACCTCGCTGCGGAACCTGTGGATCACCGCCACCGTGCTGATCGTCTTCGGCATCCTGCTCGGCATCGCCGACTATGTGGGCGCGAAGAAACGGCGCCTGAACGACCTCACCGTCGGCCACGGCGTGGTCTACGGATTCGCGCAGGCGCTGGCCCTCATCCCCGGCGTGTCGCGCTCCGGCGGCACGATCACCGCCGGGCTCTTCATGGGTTACGAGCGCGCTGCAGCCGCTCGCTACGCCTTCCTGCTGGCCATCCCGGCCGTTCTCGGCAGCGGCTTCTACCAGATGTACAAGTCGGTCGCGAAGCCGTGCGTCGAGTCCGCCGGCAACTGCACGCCGGAACTCTTCGGCCCGCTGGAGACCCTGGTCGCCACCGTCGTCGCATTCGGCGTGGCACTGGCCGTCATCGCCTTCTTCATGAACTACATCTCCAGGCACAGCTTCCTGCCGTTCGTGATCTACCGCATCCTGCTCGGCTCCGCTCTGTTCGTGCTGCTGGCCACGAACACGATCAGCGCCTAGTTAGGCTGGGAACCATGCGTGCATGGAAACGACCCGTCGTCCCTTCCGTCCCGGGTCACTCCGACGCACCGAGACTGCACGACACCGCCACCGGAAAGATCGTCGAGGCCCGACCGACGGATATCGCCCGACTCTACGTCTGCGGGATCACTCCGTACGACGCGACGCACATCGGCCACGCCGCCACGTACCTCGCCTTCGACACGCTGCAGCGGGCCTGGCTGGATGCCGGCTACCGCGTGCACTACGCGCAGAACATCACCGATGTGGATGATCCGCTCCTCGAGCGAGCCACAGCCACCGGCGTCAACTGGCGCGAACTGGCCGAATCCCAGGTCGAGCTCTTCCGAACCGACATGGAAGCGCTCGGCATCATCCCGCCCGACGACTACGTCGCCGTCACCGAGGTCATCGACGAAATCGCCGCCGCGGTCGACCAGCTCTGGGACGCCGGCCTGGCCTATCCGGTGGACACGAGCGACGCCCTGCCGGGTGCGTCGGGTGAACCCACGGCGGACATCTACTTCGACATCCGGCAGGCCGAGCGGCAGGCACCCTGGAAGCTGGGCGAGGAAAGCAACCTCGACCCGGCCACGATGCTCGCGTTGTTCGCAGAGCGCGGGGGAGACCCGGACCGTGCCGGCAAGCGCGACCCGCTGGATCCGCTGCTCTGGCGCGCGGCCCGCGCCGGGGAACCGGCCTGGCCGTCAAAGGCCGGGGCGGGCCGTCCGGGCTGGCACATCGAGTGTTCCGTCATCGCGCTGAAGGAGCTCGGCACAGACTTCACCGTGCAGGGCGGCGGCTCCGACCTCATCTTCCCGCACCACGACATGAGCGCCGGCCACGCGGCCGCGCTCTCCGGGCACCCGCTCGCCGGGGTATACAGCCACACCGGAATGGTCGCCTACCAGGGCGAGAAGATGAGCAAATCGCTCGGCAACCTCGTGCTCGTGTCCAGCCTCCGCCGAGCGGGCGTGGACCCGCGTGCCATCCGCCTGGCCCTCCTGGCCCACCACTACCGCGCGGACTGGGAGTGGACCGACGCCCAGGTGGGCGACGCCGAACGGCGCCTCGCGCGCTGGCAGGCCGCATTCGGAGCCCCGGCCGCGTCGGCGCCGGGGAGCGCCGCCGCGGTGGTCGCCCGGCTGCGGGCAGCCCTGACCGACGACCTGGACACGCCCCGGGCACTCGCCGTCGTGGACGCCGCGGCCGAGCATCCGCTGGACGACCCGGCGCTGCTCGTGCGCGCGATCGACGCGCTGCTCGGCGTCGCCCTCTGAACCCCCGCGAAACCGCCGTTGTGCGCGTTATGACGCCCGAATAACGCGCACAAGTGCGGTTTCGCGGGGACTAAGAGGGGGAAGTCGGGGGTCAGGGCGCGCGCGGCGCGTCCGGGCCCGGGCGGCCGTCGGCCCAGCCGCCCTGGCCGTCCCCGCGTTTGCGCAGGTAGCGTTCGAACTCCTGGGCGATCGCCTCGCCGCTGGCCTCCGGCGAGTCCACGGTGTCGCGGGCCTGCTCGAGCTGCGCGATGTACGCCGCCATCTCCTCGTCCTCCGCGGCGAGCGCGTCGATGCCGCTTTCCCACTCGGCCGCCTCGGCGACCAGGTGCCCGCGGGGGATGACGACGTCGATGATCTCCTCGAGCTTGTCGATGAGGGCCAGCATCGCCTTGGGGGAGGGGGCGTTGTGCACGTAGTGCGGGACGGACGCCCAGATCGACAACGTCGGGATGCCGACTTTCTCGGCGGCCTCCGCGAGAACGCTCAGGATCCCGACCGGGCCCTCGTAGTTGCTGCGTTCGATCTCCAGCTCGGCCCGCACCTCGGGGTTGTCGCTGGACACGAAGATCGAGATCGGCCGGGTGTGCGGGACATCGGCGAGCATCGCCCCGAGAAACACGATGGCGCTCACATCGGCGGCGAGGGCGGCGTCGAGGATTTCCGCCGCGAAGCCCTTCCAGCTCCGGGACGGCTCCGTGCCCAGCAGCAGGTAGATGTTGCCCGCGTTCGTGCCGCTGACCCGCAGCTGCGCGTCCTCGGCGAGCGGGGCGCCGGCGGCCCCGGGGGTTGTCGGGCCGAACATGATCGCGCTCGGCCATTCGATCAGGCGTCGGCCATCTTCGTTCGTGGCGATGGTCGGCCGATTGAACTGGTAGTCGAAGTACACCTCCGGATCGACCTGGGCGATTTCGGCAACGTCGAGCAACTCTTTCAGCGCGCGCACGGCACCGGTGGCCGCCTCGCCCGCGTCATTCCAGCCCTCGAACGCCACGACCAGAAGTCGAGCGCTGAGAAGCCCCTTGCCGTCTGTCACTGCGTGAGACCCCGATCATTACGGATGCTCCACTCGGAGAACCTCACTCAAGGATAGTCAGTGCCCTCTACACTTGAACCCCGTGAACCTGATCCCCGTAATTCCCCACATCCCGGCAGCGGTCCTCTGGGACATGGACGGAACCCTCGTCGACACCGAACCCTATTGGATGGTGGCCGAAACGGAACTGGTCGCGTCCTTCGGGGGGGAGTGGACGCACGCCGACTGCATGCTCATCATCGGGTCGGGGCTCTGGGCCTCGGCCGCCATCCTGCAGGACCGCGGCGTCGACATGGACGCCGACGCGATCGTGCACTGGCTGACCGACCGGGTGCAGGCCCAGCTCACCGAGCACGGCGTGCCCTGGCGTCCGGGAGCGCGGGAGCTCCTCGCGGAGTTGAAGGACGCCGGCATTCCGATGGCGCTGGTGACGATGTCGGTGGAACGGATGGCGCGCCAGGTCGCGGACCTCATCGACTTCGCTGCCTTCGACACCATCATCGCCGGCGACATGGTCACCCACGGCAAGCCCCACCCGGAGGCCTACCTTGCCGCAGCCGCCTACCTCGGTGTGAACCCCGAGCACTGTGTCGCCGTCGAGGACTCCATACCGGGCGTCACTGCCGCCGTCGCAGCCGGGGCCGTCGTCATCGGCGTGCCGCACCAGATCGACCTGCCGGAAAGCGTGCACTACACGCTCTGGCCGAGCCTGGCCGGGCGCACCGTGGCCGGCCTCACCGAACTCTTCGGCGAACGGCGGAGGGCCTTCGATCGAATCCACATACCGGTGCAGACCGGGACCACCACCAACGAGGGCGCAGCCACCGCATGAACGATAGTCAGGTCATCCAGAACAGCGGACCGTTCCGGGCCGGGGACCGAGTTCAGCTGACCGGGCCCAAGGGCAGGATGAACACGATCACCCTGGTTCCGGGCGAGGTCTTCCACACCCACCGCGGCATCCTGTCGCACGACGACATCATCGGCCTGCCGGACGGCTCGGTCGTGACCAACAACGTCGGCGTCGAGCACCTGGCCCTGCGCCCGCTGCTGAGCGACTTCGTCATGTCGATGCCGCGCGGCGCCGCCATCATCTATCCGAAGGACGCCGCGCAGATCCTCGCCCAGGCGGATATCTTCCCCGGCGCGACCGTGGTCGAGGCCGGCGTCGGATCCGGCGCGCTGTCCCTCTGGCTGCTCCGGGCGATCGGGCCGGCCGGCCGGCTCGCATCCTTCGAACGGCGAGGCGAGTTCGCGGATGTCGCCCGCGCCAACATCGCCACCTTCCTCGGCTCGGACCCCGCGAACTGGACGATCACCCTGGGCGACCTCGCCGAGGCGCTGCCGACCACCGTGGAGCCGCAGTCCGTCGACCGGGTCGTGCTGGACATGCTCGCCCCGTGGGAATGCCTGGGCGCCGTCTCGGACGCCCTCAAGCCCGGCGGAGTTCTGCTTTGCTACGTCGCCACCGTGACCCAGCTGTCCAGGGTGGCCGAAGCCATCCGCGGCTCCGGGCTGTACACGAATCCGGACTCCAACGAGACGATGATCAGGGGCTGGCATGTCGAGGGCCTGGCCGTGCGGCCCGACCACCGGATGATCGGCCACACCGGCTTCCTGATCACGGCCCGTCGACTGGCGCCGGACACCGTCCTGCCCGAGCTCAAGCGCCGCCCGTCCAAGACCGATTTCGCCGACGCGGACGTCGAGGCCTGGACCCCCGGGGCCCTGGGCGAACGCAGTGTCAGCCCGAAGGTCCTGCGCAAGCGCGTGCGGGCTGCCGGCACGGGTGCAGCACTTTCCAAGGCTCGCGACCTCGACGCCGGTTAGGATGGGCCCTTGCCCTCAACCCAAGCGGCAACCACCAACCACCCCAAGCACTGCGCAGCGGCCCATGCCGCCGTGCCCCCCGCAATACCGAGAAGAGGACTTGTGCGCAAAGCATTCGCATCGATTGCCACCGCCGGACTACTGATTGTCGCGCTGACCGCGTGCGCCCCCGGCACGAACGAAGCGGGCTGTGAAGCGCCCGTCAAGGAGGGTGCGGCCTCCAAGCTGGTCGAGGTCGACGGCAAGTTCGGCTCGAAGCCCAAGGTCGACTTCCCGACACCACTCAAGGCGAAGACCACCGAGCGCAGCGAGGTCATCGCCGGCGAGGGCAAGGGACTCGCCACGGGCCAGAAGGTCAAGATCGACCTCAGTGTCTACAACGGCACCACCGGCAAGGTCATCGAGGAAAGCAAGTACGACGGAACGACGCTGGCCGGCTTCGTGCTCAACGACAAGACCATCAAGGGTCTCTCCCAGGGCCTGAAGTGTGCCCAGGAGGGGTCGCGCCTGACGCTCGCCGTCGCCCCCAAGGACGCCTTCGGCCCCCAGGGCGGAAACGAGCAGATCGGCGTCAAGAAGAACGACACTCTCGTCTTCGTCCTCGATGTCGTCAAGGCCTACAAGACCCGCGCCGACGGTGACGCCCAGCCAGCCAAGGCAGGGATGCCCGCCGTCGTACTCGCCGACAACGGCGCGCCCGGCATCACCATTCCCGCCTCGAAGGCCCCGACCAAGCTCGAGATCAACGTGCTGAAGAAGGGCGACGGCAAGAAGGTCAAGGAGGGCGACCCGGTCACCGTGCACTACACGGGCGTGCTCTGGGACACCAAGAAGGTCTTCGACTCCAGCTGGAAGACCGGCGAACCCGCCGAGTTCGCTGCCGCCGACGGCTCCACGACCCAGGGCGGCGTCATTCCCGGGTTCGCCAAGGCACTTGTCGGCCAAACGGTCGGCTCGCAGGTCATCGCGGTCATCCCGCCCGACCAGGGCTACGGCGACCAGGCGTCTGACACCATCCCGGCCGGATCGACGCTCGTCTTCGTCGTCGACATCCTCGGCATCAAGTAACCCGGTCCCACCCGCAAAACCGCAGTTGTGCCGTTCCTAAGCTCGTTTTAGGCGGCACAACTGCGGTTTTGCGTGGCGCGGGCGAGTGACACGGTTAGAATCGCAGCGTGCCGTCCACCCCAGAGCAGACTCCCCGCATCACCGTTGAGGAACGACTGTTCAGCCTCGTCCTGGCGCTCATCGCGACCGAGATCGGCCTGACCAAGTCCGATATCCTGTCCACGGTGCAGGGCTACCGCCAGCGCTATCTGAGCGGGGGCGACACCGCCAACCTCGAGCGCCAGTTCGAACGCGACAAGGACGACATCCGCGAGCTGGGCATCCCGCTCGAGACCGTCGAGCCGCAGGATGACCCCGGCAACAACCATCTGCTGCGGTACCGGATCCCCAAGGGCCTCTACAACCTGCCCGCCGACGTGTCGTTCTCCCCGGACGAGTTGATGCTCCTCAAGCTCGCCGCCACCGTCTGGCGCGAGGGCTCCCTGTCGGCCGAGTCCCGGCGGGCGCTGACAAAACTCAATTCACTCGGCGTGGACTCGAGCGATCCCGTGCTCGGCTACGCCCCGCACCTGCGCGCCCGCGACGCGTCGTTCGCGCCGCTCAGCAAGGCCCTGGATCACGGCCAGGTCGTCGCCTTCCTCTACCTCAAGCCGGGGGAGAGTTCCCCGCGTCGGCGAAGGGTCGCCCCGCGCGCCATCGTGCTGCACGGCGGGCGGTGGCACCTCTACGGCACCGACCAGGAGGCTCGGGCCCCCCGCACCTTCCTGCTCTCGCGCATCGTCGGGCCCGTCGTGACCGTTCCCGGTGAGACCTTCATTCCCGACGGGGAGGGCTCCGGTCGGCAGGCGCTGGACGAACTCGACGCCCTCTGGGAGGCCAACGTCGCCGAGCTGGTGGTCGAACCCGGCAGCGACGCCGCCGTGCGACTCAGCAAACGCCACACCGGCGGGACCGGCCCGGGGACGATGGCAGCCCCGGACGCCGTGACCCCCGACGCGGGGACCCTGCACGCCGTGACCCTGCATTACACGGATATCGACATCCTCGCCGACGAACTGGCCGGTTACGGTCCGGAGGTGCTTGTGCGCTCACCGCTCGCGCTCCGCCAGGCCGTCCGCACACGCCTCGTCGGGGTGCGCGACGCGCACACCGGCACGACCCGGGGGAGCGCAGCATGACCGCACGCACGCCGGTCCTCGGGGCGTCGGACAAGCTCACTTTCCTGCTCTCGCTCATCCCGTACCTGATGGACCACGACAACGTCACCGTCACCGAGGCCGCCGGGCACTTCGGTGTTCCGCCGGAGCGCGTGCGCGACGCCGTCCGGCTCATCGCGGTGTCCGGCATTCCCGGCGAGACGCACCAGTACCTCGACGGGGACCTCTTCGACATCCACTGGGACGAGTTCGAGGACAACGACAGGATCGCGCTCACCCACCTCGTCGCCATCGACGATTCCCCCCGCTTCTCCGCACGGGAGGCGGCCGCCCTCATCGCCGGGCTCCAGTACCTCTCCTCACTGCCCGAGAACGCCGACCGGGACGCCGTCGCGTCGCTCATGGCCAAGCTCACCCGCGGCGCATCCGCCACCCCGACCCAGCTCGCGGTGTCGAGCCCCGATTCGGATGCCGCGATGACTGTGATCCAGGCGTCCGGGCGGGACGGCGTCCAGGTCGAATTCGACTATCTCAACGCCCGCGGCGAGAACGAACACCGGTTCGTCGATCCCTTGCGCCTGGAGTCCGTGGACAGCGACTGGTACCTGCGCGGCTGGTGCCACCTCCGGCAGGCTCCCCGCACCTTCCGGCTCGACCGGATGAGCGACCTGCGGGCAACGACGGAACCGGTCGGCTCGCACGACGCCGGCCTCGTGCTCTCGGACACGCTCTTCCAGGCTTCGGACGAGGACCTCTCGGTCGTCATCGAACTGCCTTCGTCGGCCCTGGCCCTCCTGGCCGACTACGCGCCGGATCGGGCGACGACTCCCGTTGGCGGCGATCGCGTGCGGACGACGCTTCGCGTTGCCCACTATCACGGCCTGAAACGACTCGTCGGGGGCCTTGCCGGACTCGTCACCGTGGTCGAACCGGCCGAGGCGCGGCAGGTCGTCGCCGAGTGGGCCGCGGCCGGCGCGGCCCGCTACGACGAGCCCACCGGCCGGGCCTAGCCCATGCCCTGGTGGTCGTGGGTGCTCATCTGGACCGGGCTCGGTCTGGCCCTGCTCGGCATGCTGGCCTGGTTCGGTTTCACGCTGTTCCGGAAGCTGATGAGAACCCTCCGCGCCCTCGAGGACCTCGGCGGGATGGTCGACCTGGATTCCGGCCCCGTCGAATCGGACGCCGTGAGGTTCACCCCGGCCGTCTTCCGCAGCCACCAGGAGTTGTCCGACGCGGCCCAGCTCCAGCGCGCCGCCGCGGAACGCCGCCGGCAGCTGCGTCGGGATCGGTTGGTTCAGCGGAGTAAACTAGTGACACAAACCGCCCTGACCCAGAGGACTGACCCTCATGCTTAACAACCTGACCGGATGGCATTTCCTGATCATCCTCGTCGTCGTTCTGCTCCTGTTCGGCGCGCCCAAGCTGCCGGGTCTGGCCCGCAGCCTCGGCCAGTCGATGAAGATCTTCAAGAGCGAGATCAAAAGCGACGCTGTCGATGACGAGGCCGGCAAGTCCGGCGACGAGACGTCGAAGGCCGCCGGATCGGCCGATCCCACGACGAAGTCGTAACCCTTGGCCGTGCGCACCTCGCGGCGTGCGGGCAGCGAAGGGAAGATGTCGCTCGGGCAACATCTGCTGGAACTCCGCAAGCGTCTCTTCCTGGCGGCCGCCGGCATCCTTGTCGGTGCGGTCATTGGCTGGATCCTGTCCGACTACGTCTGGGACGCCCTGCGCGAGCCGATCTACGCGATCATCCAGGCGCAACATCGGAACGCCCAGATCAACTACCCCGACATCACCTCGGCCTTCGACCTGAAGCTCAAGATCTCGTTCTACGTCGGCCTGATCGTTTCCAGCCCGGTCTGGCTGTACCAGATCTTCGCCTTCCTCGTGCCCGGCCTGACGCGCAAGGAGAAGCAGTACACCTTCGGTTTCTTCTTCTCGGCGGTCCCGCTGTTCCTGGCCGGCTGCGCCGCGGGCTGGTATGTGCTCCCGAATGTGGTCGGGCTGATGACGAGCTTCGCGCCGTCCGAGGATGCGGCGTTCATCAACGCGCAGAACTACCTCGACTTCGTGCTCAAGCTCATGATCGCCATCGGGGTGGCGTTCGTACTTCCCGTCTTCCTCGTGCTGCTCAACCTGGCCGGCGTGATCACCGCCGAGTCGATCATCAAGTCCTGGCGCGTGGCCATCCTGGTCATCGTGCTGTTCACCGCTATCGCCACCCCGGCCGCCGATGTCGTGTCGATGTTCCTCCTCGCCATCCCGATGGTGGTGCTGTATTTCGCCGCCTACGGCATCGCCTACCTGCACGACCGCCGCGTCGCCCGGCGCACGTTGGCTTTCGAGCAGGAATTGGGACTTTAGGCTCACCGCATGACAACCATTCCCTCACCGGCCGAGCAGTACGCGGCCTCCCGGTCGCGGACGAGTCATCCGCGGCTGCAGGCCTTCCGGTCCGGCCTGCGCTTTGACCTCGACCCGTTCCAGCTCGCGTCCTGCGCGTCCCTCGAGGAGGGAAACAGCGTGCTCGTCGCCGCACCGACCGGCGCGGGCAAGACGATCGTGGCCGAGTTCGCGGTGTTCCTGGCGATGCAAGAGCCCCGGGCGAAGGTGTTCTACACCGCCCCGATGAAGGCCCTCAGTAACCAGAAGTTCCAGGAGCTCGTCGCCGAGTACGGCCCCGAATCCGTGGGCCTGCTCACCGGAGACACGAACGTCAACGCGCAGGCCCGGATCGTGGTGATGACCACCGAGGTGCTGCGCAATATGCTCTACGCCGACTCGGACCTGCTGACCAACCTCGCCTTCGTCATCATGGACGAGGTGCACTACCTCGCCGACCGATTCCGCGGCGCCGTCTGGGAGGAGGTCATCATCCACCTCCCGCAGAGTGTGCGGATGATCGCGCTGAGCGCGACCGTCTCCAACGCCGAGGAATTCGGCGACTGGCTGCAGGCCGTGCGCGGCGGAACGGATGTCATCGTCTCGGAGGAGCGTCCGGTCCCACTCGAGCAGCACGTGCTGGTCAAGAGCAAGATGATCGACCTTTTCGACAGCTCGGGACTCGGCCAGGACCACAGGGTCAACCCGGAACTCGTGCAGCTGGCACGGTCGGGCCAGCGGTCACTCGGCGATCGCTCCTCGTCCCGGCGGCGCGGCTCGGACCGGGGGAGTTACCTCGACCGGGCACAGGCAGACGCGGGGAGGATGGACCGCTCGGAAATCGTGCGGATGCTCGACGGCAAGCACCTGCTTCCCGCCATCTTCTTCATCTTCAGCCGGGTCGGCTGCGACCAGGCCGTGCGCCAGGTCCTGCGCGCGGGTGTACGCCTTACCGACGCCCGCGAGCGTGAGGAGATCCGCCGGATCGTCGACGAACGCTGTCGCACCCTGCTCGACGAGGACCTCGGCGTCCTCGGCTATTTCGAGTGGCTCGACGGCCTCGAACGGGGCGTCGCGGCGCACCACGCCGGCCTCCTGCCCGCGTTCAAGGAGGTCGTCGAGGAGCTGTTCCAGAAGAAGCTCGTGAAGGCCGTGTTCGCCACAGAGACCCTGGCCCTCGGCATCAACATGCCGGCCAGGACCGTCGTGCTCGACAAACTCGAGAAGTTCAACGGCGAGGCGAGGGTGCCGATCACGCCGGGGGAGTACACGCAGCTCACCGGACGGGCCGGCCGCCGGGGAATCGACGTCGAGGGGCATTCCGTGATCCAGTGGGCGCAGGGGCTCGACCCGCAGGCGGTCGCCTCGCTCGCCTCCCGGCGCACATATCCGCTCAACTCCAGCTTCAAACCGACCTACAACATGGCCGTCAACCTGATCGACCAGTTCGGGCGGGAGCGCACCCGCGAGGTGCTCGAATCCTCCTTCGCCCAGTTCCAGGCCGACCGGGCGGTCGTCGACCTGGCCCGCAAGGTGCGGCAGCAGGAGGAGTCTCTCGCCGGCTTCGCCACGTCGATGACCTGCCACCTCGGCGATTTCGCGGACTACTCGTCCATTCGCCGCAGCCTGACCGCGCTGGAGCGCGGGGGCGACGGGGTCGAGCATGCGTCGCGCGGGGAACGCGAACGCCGCCAGCGCGAGCTCCAGAGCCTGCGTAAGCGCCTGAAGGCGCATTCCTGCCACAACTGCCCCGAGCGCGAACAGCACGCCCGCTGGGCCGAACGGTGGTGGAAACTCACGCGAGAAACGGATGTCCTCAGCCGGCAGATCTCATCGCGGACCGGCGCCATCGCCAGGATCTTCGACCGGGTCACCGATGTGCTGCTCGGCTACGGCTACCTGGAGAACGACGAGGCTGGGGCCGTGCGGCTCAGCGAGAGCGGGCGCATCCTGCGGCGCATCTACGCGGACCGTGACCTGCTCGTCGCCGAGGCCCTGCGCCAGGGTATCTGGTCCGAGCTCGACCCGGCCGGCCTGGCCGCGATGGCCTGCGCGCTGGTGTTCGAACCAAGACGCGAGGAGGGCCTGATCAATGAGCGCTATCTCCCCAGGGGAACCTTCATGCCGGCCCTGGACCGCACTCACGAGCTGTGGAGCCGCCTGGACGATCTCGAACGCGACAACAAGCTGCCCGGCAGCAACCCCCTGGCACTCGGCCTCAGCCTGGCCATGTGGAAATGGGCTCGGGGCGGTGCCCTGACCGACGTCCTCGCCGAGGCGGAGATGGCGGCGGGGGACTTCGTGCGCTGGACCAAACAGACCATCGATCTGCTCGACCAGCTCTCGGTCGTCGCCGACGACCCGGTCGGCCGCACCGCCCGCCAGGCCATGGACGCCGTGCGCCGCGGCATCGTGGCCTACTCGTCCGTCGCTTAGGCTGGTGACGTGATGGAGGGCACCGAACGTTCATTGCGCCTGCCGCTGTGGGCGTCCCTCATCGTGGCCGCGGGCGCCGGCGCCATCCTCGACTCCGCCTTCCCCGATCGTGGCTGGTGGTTCCTCGCTCCGCTCGCCGTTGGTCTGATGCTCGTCGCCCTGCTCGGGCGCGGACCATGGACGGGCCTCCTGGTCGGCATGGTTGCGGGGCTGTCCTTCTGGCTGATCCACATTTCCTGGCTCACTCTCTACCTCGGACCGGTGCCGTGGCTCGCCCTCGCCGTCCTGCAGGCGCTGTTCTTCGGAGTCGGCCTGGCGCTGATCGCCTTCGTCCTGCGCGTCGGCCCCGTGGTCTGGCCGACACCGCTGGGCCGTTTGGGCATGGTCCCCGTGGTCGTGGCGGGGATCTGGACGGCGCAGGAAGCGCTCTCGGCCGTGTGGCCGTACGGTGGTTTCGCCTGGGGGCGGGTGGCCCTCTCCCAGTCGGAGAGCCCATTCAATTCCCTGGCCGCCTGGGTCGGCCTGTCGGGCCTGAGCTTCCTGCTCGTCTGGCTCAGCGCGCTGTGCGTGCAGCTGCTGCGCGAGGCGGAGGTGGGCCGGGGCTTCCGCTCGGGCATCGCCGTCGGCGCGGTTGCCCTCCTGCTCGCGATTCCGGCCTGGCCCTCGGTGGAGACCGGGACGACCCGGCTTGCCGCGGTCCAGGGCGCGTCGGACGCTGGACTGTTCGCGAGGTTCTCGCCGGGCCAGATCCTGGACGACCACGTCGCGGAGACCCTGCCGTTGATCGGCGAGGAGGTCGACTTCGTGGTCTGGCCCGAGAACGCCAGCGACATCGATCCGACCCGATCGGATGACGCCGCCCGGGTCGCCGACGCCATCAGCCGAGAGATGGACGCCCCGCTCATCACCGGCACCATCACCCGCCGCGATGACGGTACCTACTACAACAGTTCCCTGCTCTGGAAGGCCGGCGAAGGCGCCGTCGCCGTCTATGACAAGGTGCACCCGGTGCCCTTCGCCGAGTACATGCCGGATCGGGACTTCTGGCGCCCGTTCGCCCCGGAACTGATCGACCTGGTCTCTCGCGACTACGGCATCGGCACCCAGAGCAACGTGTTCGATATCGACGGCCTTCAGGCCGGCATCGCGATCTGCTTCGACATCGCGGACGACCAGCTTGTGCACGAGATGATCGACCAGGATGCCCAGATCATCCTGGCGCAGACGAACAACGCCGACTTCGGCCGCACCGATGAAAGCGTTCAGCAACTGGCAATCGCCCGGCTCCGGGCGATCGAGGCCGGCCGGACGGTCGTGAACATTTCCACGGTCGGGTCCAGTGCCATCATCGCCCCGGACGGGCAGACGATCGACAGCATTCCGACCTGGCAGCCAGGGTCGATGGTGCAGACCGTGCCGCTCAGCGACACCATCACGCCGGCCATGGCGTTCGGACGCCAGATCGAATGGTTCGTCACCGGACTCGGCCTTATCGGCCTGATGATGTGCTTCGGGGGAGTGGTGACGAGCCGTCCCTCACCCGCTCGCGGACGGTCTGTTGGGAGCAAGCGTCAGATGACTACCGTGCCTTAGGCACCGATCTTGTGCGAGCCGCGGCGCTCACGAAGAACCGTGAGTCGTTCCTCGAGGAGTTCTTCGAGTTCGGGACGGGTGCGCCGTTCCAGGAGCATGTCCCAGTGGGTACGAGCGACCTTCTCATCAGAGTGGTCGACGACAACAGGCTTGGAATCCACCAGCCGGGTCGCCGTCTGCGAGCAGAACCGGCACTCCCACTCGTCGGGAGCCTCTGCGTCGGCCGAAAAAACCATCACCGTTTCGCGATCGCACGTTGCACACCGGTACGTGTGACTGACTCGGGGTGAAAACGTGACACCCTCTTCGCTCTGAAGACTTTGGGCGCCCAACCTCATACCACGCAAACTGCGATCCGCCATCGTGTTTCTCCTCTCGATGCACTCTCAGGTATAAACCATGAAGCTGAACGTTATCTTTCCGTTATGCGCGTTCTCACGGTCATTTCTCAGGCTCGGGCGGCGATGACGGCGACCGCCAGGTCACACCGGTCGGTGACGATGCCGTCCACGCCCAGATCGAGCAGCCGGCTCATCGCGGCGGGATCGTTCACGGTCCAGACGTGCACCTCGACATCGGCGGCGTGCATGACTCGGATGAAGCGCGGCGTGACCACCCGCACGCGGCCGTAGCGCTCGGGGACCTGGACCGCTGCGAACCCCCGCAACACCCGCCGGGCGGACCAGGTGAGGCCGATCCGGGAAGACAGCAGGGCCTTGATCAGCACGGAGGGTGACGCGGATGTCGCCACGCCGGGGAGAAGCCCCACGACGCTCCGGCGACGGGACTCGGAAAACGACGTGATCAGCACCCGGGCGCTCGCGCGGGCATCCCGGATCGCCCCCGCGGTGGGCTCCACCGCTCCCGCCACCTTCACATCAATGTTGAATCGGGCCTCGGGGAATGCGCTGAGCGCTTCGGACAGCGACACGAACGACTGGCCGGCGCCCAGGTCGACCCGACTGAGCTCCGCCATCGTCAGCTGGTCGACGCGCGCCGTGCTCCCGGCCACACGGGCCAGGTCGGGGTCATGGCTGAGCACGGCGACCCCGTCGAGCGACACGTGCACATCCGTCTCCAGGTGCGTGGCGCCGCTGGAGAGGGCCTTGAGGAAGGCCAGCAGCGTGTTCTCCGGCGCCTCCAGGCTCAGCCCCCGGTGCGCGAAGACGCGAGGCACCGGCGGCAGGAGGAACTGCGACGCTTGCTCGGCCGGCATGGCGCTTCGCTACTCCGACGTGTGGGCAGGCCCGCCGTGCGAACCGGGAACGGCGTTCTGGCCGAACGCGCGGCCGATGCCCTTCATGGCCTCGGTGAGTTCGCTCGGTACGATCCACAGCTTGTTCGCGCTGCCCTCGGCCAGCTTGGGGAGGGTCTGGAGGTACTGGTAGGCCAGGAGCTTCGGGTCCGGATCGCCGTCGTGGATGGCCTTGAACACGATCTGGATGGCTTCGGCCTCGCCCTGGGCGCGGAGCACCGCGGCCTGGGCCTGGCCCTCGGCCTGGAGGATCGCGGCCTGGCGCGCGCCCTCGGCGGTCAGGATCGCCGACTGCTTTGTGCCCTCGGCGGTGAGGATCAGCGCGCGGCGGTCGCGCTCGGCGCGCATCTGCTTCTCCATCGAGTCCTGGATCGAGTGGGGCGGGTCGATGGCCTTGAGCTCGACGCGGCCGACCCGGATGCCCCACTTGCCGGTTGCCTCGTCGAGCACGATGCGCAGCTGGCCGTTGATGTTGTCCCGGCTGGTCAGCGCCTCTTCGAGGTTGAGTCCGCCGACCACGTTGCGCAGGGTGGTCGTGGTGAGCTGCTCAACGGCACCGAGGTAGTTGGCGATCTCATAGGTTGCGGCCCGGGCATCCGTTACCTGGAAATAGACGACCGTGTCGATCGACACGACCAGATTGTCCTCCGTGATCACGGGCTGCGGAGGAAAGGAGACGACCTGTTCGCGCATGTCGAGGAGCGGCCGCACGCGGTCGATGAACGGCACGAGGATGTTCAGCCCGGGGAGGAGGGTCTTGTGGTACTTCCCGAGGCGCTCGACGACTCCGGCGTTGGCCTGCGGAATGATCTTGATGGCCCGCGCGAGCACCACGATGACGAACACCCCGATCACGACCAGGAGGGCGATGACGAAGATCTGCCCGATGAATTCTCCAGGATTGAGCATTACGCGGTGTTCCTTTCCGAGGGGGTGACGACGGCGGTGGAGCCTTCGATCGCGGCGACGTGGACCTCGTCGCCGGGTTCGAGTGCCCCGTGACCGGTGCCGGGGGAGAGTCGTGCGGTCCAGGTCTCACCGTTGGCCAGCTTCACCAGCCCGCCGGTATCCCCGCCGACGGTGGACACCACCCGGCCGCTCAGTCCGATCAGCGCGGCGACGTTGGTCGGGGTGGGATCGGCCCCCTTCGCCATCACGCGCAGGAGCAGCGGGCGAATGGTCAGCAGCAGCAGGACCGAGAGCACTGCGGCGACCAGGATCTGAAGCCACCAGACGGCACCGAGCAGGTTCGCGCCGAGGCCGGCGAGGCTGCCGGCGGCGATCATCAGGAAGGTGAACTCGAGGGACAGCAGCTCGATGATCACGCAGATCAGGATGAAGACCAGCCAGATAATCCACAGGTATTGCGTCAGATCGGGCATCCCGCCCCCCTCGCGTGTCGGTACATCTCAGAAGCTATCATCCCGGGTCCGGGCGCCGAGTCATGTTGCTAGGGTTGTTTTTCGTGAGCATCCCTTCGAACAATCCCCTCGCACCCGGTTCCCTCACCGGCAAGCGCGTCCTCGTCACCGGTTCCTCCCGCGGAATCGGAGCTGACACCGTCGGATACTTCGCGGAGGCCGGCGCCGACGTCGTGATCAACTTCCGCAACAAGGAGGCACGGGCGAAGAAGCTCGCCGACGCCATCCGCGCGGCCGGCGGCACGGCCATGACCGTTGGCGCCGACCTGACCGACCCGGATTCCGTCGCCGCCATGTTCGATTCGATCCGCGCGGAACTCGGCGGCCTGGACATTCTCGTGATGAACGCCTCCGGTGGCATGGAAAGCGGCATGGCCGCCGACTACGCCATGCAGCTCAACCGGGACGCGCAGGTCGACCTGCTGCGCCGAGCCATCCCACTGCTCGGGCCGGGCTCCCGCGTGGTGTTCGTGACCAGCCACCAGGCCCACTTCATCGAGACGACGGCGACGATGCCCGAGTACGAACCGGTGGCCCGCAGCAAGCGCGCCGGCGAGGACGCCCTGCGCGCCCTCATCCCGGAACTGCAGGCAGCCGGCATCGGATTCGTCGTGGTGTCCGGGGACATGATCGAGGGCACGATCACGGCCACCCTGCTCGAACGAGCCAACCCGGGTGCGATCAGCGCCCGGAAGGACGCCGCCGGCCGGTTGTACAACGTGAGCGAATTCGCCGCGGAGATCGCCCTGGCCGCGGTCGAGCCGGTACCGGAGAACAATACGCGCTACGTTGGCGACACCACCGACTTCAACGGCGGCTAAAAGGAGCGATGGATGAAGGCGCCCGACCTCCCTCTTGTGTCGACGGTTTCACGGCCCACCATCCACCCCGACGGCAGCCGGGCAGTCTTCTCGCTGGTGCGCCCTGATTTCACTGCCGACGACTACCTCGGCCAGCTCTGGACGGTCGCCCTGACCGGCAAGCCCTCTCCGCGCCGAGTAACGCGGGGCCACCGCGACACAGCCCCGCGCTTCTCACCGGATGGACGCCTCCTCGGCTTCCTCCGCGCTTCCCCCGACGGTCCCGCTCAACTGCACGTTGTTGACGCCGCCGGGGGAGAGCCCGTCCAGGTGACAAACGCGCCCCTCGGCGTCACCGACTACCGCTGGCGCCCCGATTCCCGGGTCCTGGGTTTCGTCGCCCGCGTGCCTGAACCCGGCCGCTACGGCACCGTGCCCGGGATCGATCCTGGTTCCGAACCCCCGCGCCGGATCACGACCCTGCGCTACCAGTCGAACGGTGTCGGTTTCACGGTCGACCAGCGCGCCCACCTGTTCCTGGTCGACGTGCCTGACGTCTGGGCCGAGCCGCCGGCGGCCCCGGCGCCCTCGCCGGGCGACGAACCGGCCGGCCTGGCCGGGGGCGACGGCGTGCCGCTCGGTTTGCCGCAGGCGCGCCAGGTCACGGCCGGTGATTTCGACCATTCCGGCCTGGCCTTCGCCCCCGACGGCACGAAGCTTCTCACCATTTCCGCCCGCCACGAGGGCCGGGACCGCGACCTCGCTACCGAGCTGGTCGAACTCCTGCTCGACCCGGCGGGCGCGTCGCCCCGCGTGCCGGAGCGGATCGCCGTCGGGGCGGAGGCCGGCCTTCACATCGGCCAGGTCGCCTGGGCGGTCGACGGCACCATTTACGCGCTGGCCGAGGCCGTGGGAGAGAGCGGGCGGGACTTCGTTGCCCGCACCACCGGGCTCTATCGCATTCGCGGGGAGGAGGGACCGGTCCGGCTCACCGAGCCGGAAGAGATTGACCTCGACAACCAGGTGGAGCTGGGCATCACGACCGACGGGCTGGTGCTCGCGCACAGCAAATCGCGCGGCCGCGTGCAACTGGTCAGCGTATCGGCCGACGGCGTGGTCCTGCAGGTGACGGACAGCGCCGTGGTCGTGTCCGGGGTCGACACCGTGGGGGAGAACACCGTCTTCGCCTTCCAGGACGCGCTCACCGCCGGCGACCTCGCCCTGGCCGAGACCCCGCGGCTTCGGCGGCTCACCGATTTTTCCGTGCCCCTGCGCGAGACGGGAATGACGTCCGCGCGGGAACTCACCGTCACCGGCCGGGACGGTTATCCCGTGCACGGATGGGTGGTCGCGCCTTCCGGGCCCGGCCCGCACCCGGTGCTGCTCACCATCCACGGCGGCCCTTTCGCCCAGTACACGGTCGCGCTCCTCGACGAGGCCCAGGTCTGCGCGGATGCCGGCTACGCGGTCGTGATGTGCAACCCTCGCGGCTCATCCGGGTACGGCCACGCACACGGCCGGGCCATCCGGCAGAGCATGGGAGTCCTCGACCAGGCCGATGTGCTCGACTTCCTGGACGGCGCCCTGGCCGAGGACCCGTCGCTGGACCCGGACCGACTCGGCATCATGGGCGGCTCCTACGGCGGGTACCTGACCGCATGGACCATCGCGCACGATCACCGTTTCGCCGCCGCGATCGTCGAGCGCGGCTACCTCGACCCCGAGGCATTCGTGGGGACATCGGACATCGGGGATTCGTTCACCGATGAGTACGTGGGCACCGATCCGGACCTCGTGCGTGCGCAGAGCCCCCAGGCCTGCGTGGGAGCGGTCAGGACGCCCACCCTGGTCATGCACTCGGCGCTGGACCTGCGGTGCCCGCTGTCCCAGGCCGAACGGTACTATTCCGGGCTCAAACGCGGGGGAGTGCCCGCCGAACTCGTCATCTTCCCCGGCGAGAATCACGAGCTCAGCCGCGGGGGCAGCCCTCGGCACCGCCTTCACCGGTTCGACATCATCCTCGACTGGTGGGCCCGCCACCTGCCCACCGCGGAGAACCCGGGGGCCGTGAGCTGAACGGGCCCCTCCGGCCCTCGGTTCAGCGCGAGTCGCCGTGCGTGCGGGCGCGCTTGCCGAAGGTGAAGGCCTGGACCAGCTGGATGACGCCGGAGCCGACCAGGAAGGTTCCGCCGATCCAGACCAGCACGCCCAGCGACTCGATCGGCGTCAGGAGCAGGACGGTGCCGGCCACGATGGCGACAATTCCGAAGAGCCAGCCGAACCATCTGCTGGAGTCGTGGGACGTCTCGACGAGGCCGACAACGCCCTCGATGATCCAGGAGATCCCGATCACCATCGTGAGCAGGGCGAGCGAGCTGAGTGGGTTCCTGATCGCGATGATGCCGGCGATGGCCAGGAAAACTCCGAGCAGGATGCTGAGCACGCGGCCGCCGACACCCGCTCCGCCCGTGAAGATTCCCCGTGACAGGGCCCGTTGCCGCGACCGCGCCGACGCAGGAGAATCTGATGTACTGCTCGAAGCTGGTTGGATCGAGCCAGGCGCCGCCGGCGAAACCACGAAGCGGCCCGCACAACAAGGGGAGAGACGATGAGCATGGCCACGAGAACCGACACGCAGTCACCTGCGCCGCACGTTGCCGACAGCCACGATCTGATCCGCGTGCAGGGCGCCCGCGTGAACAACCTCAAGGACGTCAGCATCGAGATCCCGAAGCGCCGGCTGACGGTGTTCACCGGCGTCTCCGGCTCGGGCAAGAGCTCGCTGGTGTTCGGTACGATCGCCGCGGAGTCGCAGCGGATGATCAACGAGACCTACAGCGCCTTCGTGCAGGGCTTCATGCCGACGCTGGCCCGGCCGGACGTCGACGTGCTCGACGGACTGACCACGGCCATCCTCGTCGACCAGGAGCGGATGGGCGCCAATGTCCGCTCCACCGTCGGCACCGCCACCGACGCCAACGCGATGCTGCGGATCCTCTTCAGCCGGCTCGGTCGGCCGCACATCGGCTCGCCCCAGGCGTTCTCCTTCAACGTAGCCTCGGCCCACGGCGCCGGGGCGGTCACCGTCGAGCGTGGGTCCAGCAAAGCGGTGAGGCAGAGCTTCTCCATCACCGGAGGCATGTGTCCGCGCTGCGAGGGCATGGGCAGTGTGAGCGACATCGACCTGTCTGCGCTGTACGACGACTCGAAGTCGCTTGATGAGGGCGCGCTCACGATCCCGGGCTACTCGATGGACGGCTGGTACGGCCGCATCTTCCGCGGCTGCGGCTGGTTCGACCCGGACAAGCCGATCCGCGAGTACACCAGGAAGGAACTGCACGACCTGCTCTACAAGGAGACGACGAAGATCAAGGTCGACGGGATCAACCTGACGTACCTGGGCCTGATCCCGCAGATCCAGAAGTCCTTCCTCTCCAAGGACGTCGACGCGATGCAGCCGCACATCCGCGCCTTCGTGGAACGCGCGGTCACCTTCGCGACCTGCCCCGAGTGCGGTGGCACCCGACTCAACGAGGGCGCACGGTCGTCGCGGATCGCAGGACTCAACATCGCCGACGCCTGTGCGATGCAGATCAGCGACCTGGCCGCGTGGGTGCGCGGTCTCGACGAGCCGTCGGTGGCGCCACTGCTGGGAGCGCTCCTGCGGACCCTTGATTCGTTTGTCGAGATCGGGCTCGGCTATCTCAGCCTCGACCGACCGTCGGGCACGCTCTCGGGCGGCGAGTCGCAGCGCGTCAAGATGATCCGCCACCTCGGGTCCTCGCTCACCGACATCACCTATGTCTTCGACGAGCCGACCATCGGGCTGCACCCGCACGACATCCAGCGGATGAACGAGCTGCTGCTGAAGCTGCGCGACAAGGGCAACACCGTGCTCGTCGTGGAGCACAAGCCGGAGACCATCCAGATCGCCGACCACGTCGTCGACCTCGGCCCCGGAGCCGGCACGGCGGGCGGCACCGTCTGCTTCGAGGGCACCGTCGAGGGGCTGCGGGCCAGCGGCACCCTCACCGGCCGCCATCTCGAAGACCGTGCCACCCTCAAAGACACCGTGCGCACCCCCACCGGGAAGGTGGAGATCCGGGGCGCGAGCGCGCACAACCTGAAGGACGTCGACGTCGACATCCCGCTCGGGGTGCTTGTCGTCGTCACCGGCGTCGCCGGCTCCGGTAAGAGCTCGCTCGTGCACGGGTCGGTCCCCGGCGGCGCCGGTGTGGTGTCGATCGACCAGGGTGCGATCCGCGGATCGAGGCGGAGCAACCCGGCGACGTACACCGGACTGCTCGACCCGATCCGCAAGGCGTTCGGTCAGGCCAACGGCGTGAAGCCGGCGCTGTTCAGCTCCAACTCCGAGGGCGCCTGCCCCACCTGTAACGGTGCCGGCGTCATCTACACCGACCTGGGCGTGATGGCCGGCGTCGCCACCATCTGCGAGGTGTGCGAGGGGAAGCGATTCCAGGCATCGGTGCTGGAATACCACCTCGGAGGCCGCGACATCAGCGAGGTGCTCGCCATGTCGGTCACCGAGGCCCTGGAATTCTTCGGCGCGGGGGAGGCCCGCACGCCGGCCGCGCACGCCATCCTCGACCGGCTCGCCGACGTCGGGCTCGGCTACCTCAGCCTCGGCCAGCCGCTCCCGACGCTGTCCGGCGGCGAGCGGCAACGGCTCAAGCTGGCCACCCACCTGGCCGAAAAGGGCGGCGTCTACGTGCTCGACGAGCCGACCGCCGGCCTCCACCTCGCCGACGTCGAGCTGTTGCTCGGCCTGCTCGACCGGCTCGTCGACTCCGGCAAGTCGGTCATCGTCATCGCCCACCACCAGGCCGTCATGGCGCACGCCGACTGGATCATCGACCTCGGCCCCGGCGCCGGCCACGACGGCGGCCGGATCGTCTTCGAGGGCACGCCCGCCGACCTCGTCGCCGACCGCTCCACCCTCACCGGCGCGCACCTCGCGGCCTACGTCGGCGCCTGACCGGGCTGCGGAGGCTCGTGCGGCGGGCCGGCGCCTTCCGCACATTATGTCAAGAACATGGGACCTGCCGGGGGTTTGTCCACGGTGGATACCTGGAGCCCCGGCACGCCGCTGGTCGGTGTCGAGCCTCCGTCGCATTCGCTGTGACTGGATCACACATTCGCGAGGGCGCACACGAATTTCTGAACCGGCACATGCTGCGCAACGTCCCAATCACCACGCCCCGGGAGTCCGAACTCCTTCTCGTCATTATGTGTCCGATAATGCACATTATGTCAAGTCAAGATTTGGGTGTGCCCAATGCCCGTCCCCTCCCTGCCCTGCCTCACCCCTATTCAGCACCGAAACGCGGCTTTATTGTGACGCCACGCCACGCCAGGTCAGGCGGTGCTGAAGAGGTGGGGTTTCGTGATCGACCAGCGACCCGAGAGGAGAGCCGAGTCCTTCGAACGCCTGTTCTTCGAATACGTCGCGCACTGACGCTCTTCATCGTCCTGTTGGCCGGCCTGGTCGCCCCGGTCACCCTCAGCCGGCTTCCGATCGGAAGCACGTCGCTCCTCGTGATGATCCTCTACTATTCCGGCGAGAGCTGCCTCCGATAGCGCTGAAGCGGGTCCGGCAGCTGATCCAACTGCACGACATGATCCGCGACTCCCCCACCAGTCCGAAACGGAGACAGGCGCTGAGCCATGCGGTGGGATCGTTGATCATCCCCACGATCACGTTCTTCGCCGCGGTGCTCGCCCAGGAATACGCGGCGCGTGTCCTGGACAACCTGCTCCCGTAGTTCCTCGATCTACTCCCCCGGGGCTCATCCCGAATCCGGCGAGAAGTCGTTACTCCGGTGCGGGCGACCTGCCGCGGCGCACCATGCCGAACTCGTTGACCGGCTCAAAGGCGTCGCGGTCCCAGGCCCCGGGGTGCGGGACCGGACAGACCAGGATCGTGTTCGCCACCGAATGGTCAATCGTGTGCTCGCGCATGGAATGGCCGCAGATCGGGCACTCCTGCAGGTTCACGGCGTGCTCGGCCTCGTAGCTGCCGACGGGCGGAGAGTCGAAGATGGGGCGCAGCTTGCCTTCCACCCATTCGAAGAGGTGTGTGCGCGAACCGCTCCCCTGAGTTTTCTTGTGCTGGACCATGGCTCCACAATACGCCGATTGGACTCCCGGGCCCAGCTGTGATAAGCGCTCACGATCCTGACTCGTCGAAACCCGATTCGATGAGCCGCACCAGGGCCGTCACCGCAGCCTCCGCCTCTGCTCCGGAGGAGGATATCTCAACCGCTGCCCCGCAGTTCAACCCCAGGGACAGGATGCCGAGCAGGCTCTTGGCGTCTTTGCCGTTCACTGTCACCTCGGAATCGAAGGAGCTGGCCAGCGTGACGAATTCGGCTGCCGGCCGCGCGTGCAACCCGTCCTTGTTGCGCAGGATGACCGTGCGCGTGATCGCGGTGCCGGCGGCGGCCGGGACCGCACCCGCTTCCTCCGCGAGGGCGCGTGCGGAGTGGGCCGCCCGTACGACGGCGGGGAGGTCTCCCCCGGTTTCGGCGGCCACCGCGGCGGCAACTCCCCCTTCCACCAGCGGGGCATCGACGATGTGCACCCGGGAACGCACCTCATCGTCGAGAAAATCGCGCGCGGTCTCGGCGGTCAGGATGGCCGAGCCGAGGTCGCACAGAATCGCGACGCCCGCCCCGGAATCTGCCGCCGTGATCGCCGCGATGACCTTGGTGAAACTCGTGCCGATCCCCCCGTCATCGGTCCCGCCGGCGGGAACCAGCCTCGTCGTGGCAGCCATCTGGCGGGCGAGATCGACGAGCCCCTCGGCAATCTTCACGCTGTGCGAGACGAAGACGAGTCCCACTTTCCCGGGTGTTCCCGTCACGCTACCCCCGTGCCGCGGCGTCGGCTGCCGCCCGCAGGAGCAGCGCGGAGGATTGGGCCCCCGGGTCGCGGTGACCGGCCGAACGCTCGCCGAGGTAACTTGCCCGACCCTTCCGCGCAACGAGCGGCTCCGTGGCCACGGCTCCGGCCTCGGCCGCGGAGGCCGCTGCCAGAAGAATGGCCCTCTCGTCCGCGCCGTCCGCCGCAGCGGCGGCCGCGGCGTCCACGGCCGGGGTCCAGGCGTCGACCATGGTCTTGTCGCCCGATTCCGCCTTGCCCCGCAGCACGATTCCGTCCCGTGCCGCCGTCAACAGCGCAACCAGAGCCGCCCCGTCCAGCGTCGATGCGCCGGCGACCGCGAGGGCACCCTTGAGGAAGGCCGTCCCGTACAGGGGTCCGGCAGCCCCGCCGACCGTGGAGATGAGAGTGGTGGCGACGAGCTTGAACACGTCCCCCGGATTGGCCTCGGGCGGCAGGCCGTCCAGCTCGAGCAGAACCGCCTGGAACCCGCGGTCCATGTTCTCGCCGTGATCCCCGTCACCGATGTCGCGGTCGAGGATGATCAGCTCCAGCCGGTGCTCGGCTATGACATCCGCACCGTGCCTGATCCAGGCTTCCGCCCACCCCACGCCCAGACCCACGCGGCCTCTACCTGCCCCATCGCAGCGCTGCGGTGTGCACGGGTGCGTCCCAGAGTCCGGTCAGCTCGTCATCGAGCTTCAGCACCGTGATGGACGCCCCCTGCATTTCGAGTGATGTCGTGTAGTTGCCGACGAGCGAACGTGCGATCGTGATCCCCTTTTCGGCGAGGACCTCGGCGGCTCGTCGAAAGACAATATACAGCTCGACCTGCGGGGTTCCGCCCATCCCGTTCACCATCAGGAGCACGTTGTCGCCGTTGACGAAGGGAAGGTCTTCGAGGATGGGCTCGAGGAGGCGGTCCACGATGGCGTCTGCAGGTTCGAGCCTGATTCGTTCCCGGCCCGGTTCGCCGTGGATGCCGATGCCGATCTCGATCTCGTCATCGGCGAGGCTGAAGCTGGGCTCTCCCGCGTGCGGCACGACGCAGGGGGTCAGGGCAACGCCCATGGTGCGAACCCGGGAGATCACCTTCTCGGCGACCGCGACGACCGCGGCGAGGTTGTCTCCCCGCTCTGCGGCGGCACCCGCGATCTTTTCGACCAGGACCGTGCCGGCCACCCCTCGTCTCCCGGCGGTAAAGAGGGAGTCTTTCACGGCGACGTCGTCGTTGACGAGCACCGACCGCACCTCGATGCCTTCAGCCGCGACGAGGTCTGCCGCGGTTTCGAAATTGAGCACATCTCCGGTGTAGTTCTTGACGATATGCAGCACACCCGCTCCCCCGTCGACCGCCTTCGTCGCGTCGACGATGGGGTCCGGCGTAGGCGAGGTGAAGACCGCTCCCGGCACAGCCGCGCTCAGCATCCCCGGACCGACAAAGCCTCCATGGAGTGGTTCGTGGCCGCTGCCGCCACCGCTGACGATGCCGACTTTGCCGGCGACCGGTGCATCTGTGCGCACAATGACGTTGGGATCGTGCGACACCCGGACAAGGTCCGGGTGGGCGGCGCCGAAGCCGGCGACGGCCTCATTGACGACGTTCTTCGGATCGTTGATGAGCTTCTTCATGACCGTCCTTCGGATCTGTTGGCACCGGAGGTGCTGGGCGACGCCCTGCGCGCCGGGTTGCTTCCGCTCCGGGTTTCTTCCGCTACGGGATTCTTGCAGTCCGTGGCGCACCGCTCAACCTACGCGAGGAGCGCACGACCCGAAAGGGCCCGGAGACGCCATGCAGCCCTGCCATTACAGCCCAGCGCGGCGCGCGCTAGTCTGGGCCGCAACCTGTCAACACGAAGGGCCGGATACCCCATCCCCAGACTGAGTGTGGAAGGTTGACGTGGACAACATCGGTGTGGTTTTCCTGTCGGAGGTCGTTGGGACGGGCATCCTCGTGCTCCTCGGCTGCGGCGTTGTCGCCAACGTCGCGCTCGCGAAGAACAAGGGCTTCGGCGGGGGCTTCCTCATGGTTGCGATCGGCTGGGGCCTCGGCGTCTACGCCGGTGTGATCGTCGCCTACAACTCGGGCGCGCACCTGAACCCGGCGGTGACGCTCGGCCTCGTGGCCTCCGGCGCCACCGAGTTCGGCTCGGGCGTGCCGGTCACCTTCCTGTCGGTGCTCGTCTACATCGCCGCCGAGATGCTCGGCGCGATTTTCGGCGCCGTGGTCGTCTGGCTGGCCTACAAGCAGCACTTCGACGCCGAACCGGATGCGGGCAGCAAACTCGCCGCGTTCTCGACCGGCCCGGCGATCCGGTCCTACGGCTGGAACCTGGCCACCGAGATCATCGGCACCTTCGTGCTCGTCTTCGTCGTCATCGCCTTCGGCGGCGGACGCCAGGGCGAAGCCGGCGGCCTCGCCGCCCTCGGCGCCCTGCCGGTGGCCCTGCTCGTGATCGTGATCGGCACCTCGCTCGGCGGCCCGACCGGCTACGCCATCAACCCGGCCCGTGACCTCGGGCCGCGGATCGCGCACTTCCTGCTGCCGATCAAGGGCAAGGGCGGCTCAGACTGGGCCTACTCCTGGGTGCCGGTCGTCGGACCGGTCATCGGCGGGCTTCTAGCCGGCTGGGCATCCGTCGTGCTGCTGCCGATCCTGACCTAATCACCGCGCGGTTCAGGCCCGGCTGGCCTGTACCCACTGCGCCAGCTTGGCTGTGGCCGCGCCGGAGTCGATCGTCTCCGCGGCCACGGCCAACTTGCTGCGGAAACGGTCGAGGATCGCCGTCTGCACCTGTCCCGGGTCGTTGGCCAGGTCATACGCCACCAGTCCCGCGGCCGCGTTGAGCAGCACGATGTCGCGCACGGGTCCCTTGTCTCCGGCGAGCACGGCATGCACCACGGCCGCGTTGTGCGCGGCGTCTCCCCCGACGAGGTCGCTCATCTTCGCCCGGGTGATGCCGAGGTCGCGCGGGTCGATGTCGTGTTCGGTCACGAGCCCGCGGGAAACCTCCCAGATGTGGCTGTGGCCGGTCGTGCTCAACTCATCCAGCCCGTCGTCACCCCGGAAGACGAGAGCCGTCGCGCCGCGGGTCTGGAACACGCCGACGAACAGCGGTACCCGGTCAAGGCTCGCGACGCCCACCGCGGAGGCCTCCGGCCGCGCCGGGTTGCACAAGGGACCGAGGTAGTTGAACACCGTCGGAATGCCCAGTTCCTTGCGGGTGGCGGCCACATGGCGGAAACCGGGGTGGAAAGCGGCCGCATAGGCGAACGTGACGCCGGTGGCGCTGAGGATCTCAGCGACTTTCTCGGCCGAGAGGGTGAGGTCGATGCCCAGCTCCGCGAGGACATCCGACGAGCCCGACGCGGAACTCGCGGCCCGGTTGCCGTGTTTGATGACCGGGATGCCGGCCGCAGCACACACGATGGACGCCATGGTCGACACGTTCACGGTGCCGAACCGATCTCCCCCGGTGCCGACGATGTCCAGCCCCATCGGGTCGACGTCCAGCGGCACGGCGTGATCGAGGATCGCGTCCCGGAATCCAACGATCTCGTCGACGGTCTCCCCCTTGGCCCGCAGCGCGACCAGGAACGCCGCAATCTGGGCCGAGGACGCCTCCCCCCGCATGATCTGCTCCATGCTCCAGGCTGCGTCGGCAACGCTCAGGTCCTCCCCGCCAAGGAGGGCACTGAGGACATTCGGCCAGGATTGCGATTCGAGCATGAATTCAGCTTAATCCGCTCGCGACCGAGCCCCATCTTTTCTGGTCACGTGACACCGGACACGGGCACGCGAATCCGCACTTTCGGGCAACTGGCACGCCAGGTTGAGAAAAACCTGTGCGGATATCGGCCATAATGGAGGGGTGACGAGCACCTCGATATCCCATACGGCAAGTACGCCTGTAGTGAACAGGCCCAACAGCGTGGCAGTGGGCACCATTGTCTGGCTGGGAAGCGAAGTCATGTTCTTCGCCGGGCTGTTTGCGATCTACTTCACGCTGCGCTCCACGGCGCCGGAGTTGTGGCAGTTCGAAACGGACAAGCACAACTTCACCTTCGCGCTGGTGAACACGCTGATCCTGGTGTTCTCCTCTGTGACCTGCCAGTTCGGCGTGTTTGCCGCCGAGCGGCTGCAGTCGCGCTCGACCGGCTGGAAGCCCAGCCAGTGGGGCATGGTCGAGTGGTTCTTCCTCACCTACGCACTAGGCGCGATCTTCGTCGCCGGGCAGGTCCTGGAGTATGCAACGCTCGTCTCCGAAGGCGTGTCGCTCTCGTCGAATTCCTACGGCTCGGCGTTCTACATCACGACCGGATTCCACGGCCTGCACGTCACCGGCGGCCTGATCGCCTTCCTTCTCATCATTGGTCGCGCCTTCGCGGTCAAGCACTTCGGCCACAAAGAGGCAACCAGCGCCATCGTCGTGTCCTACTACTGGCACTTCGTCGACGTCGTCTGGATCGGCCTGTTCCTGGTCATCTACGTTCTCAAATAGGAAGCGGACATCTTCAGCATGCCTGAGACCAAGACAAGCAAGCCCCGCACCGGCCGGAAGGCCGGCCGACGCCATCCGCTGGCCAGCGTCGCGCTCATCGCCATCGGCCTGATGTTCACCGGCGGCGCGTACGCCATGTTCAGTACCAGCACGGCACGCGCCGAGTCGGACCTGTCCTCCCAGCAGACGATCGACGAAGGCGAGAAGCTTTTCGCCGCGAACTGCGCGACCTGCCACGGCCTGAGCGCCCAGGGCAGCGGCACCGGCCCGAGCCTCATCGGTGTCGGCGCCGCTTCGGTCGACTTCCAGGTCGGCACCGGGCGTATGCCGATGCAGATGAACGGCCCGCAGGCACGGAAGAAGCCGGTGCAGTTCACCGCAGAGCAGACCAGGGCCCTCGTCGCCTATGTCGCCTCCCTTGCTCCCGGACCGGGCCTTCCGGATGCCTCGCTGCTCGACGCCCAGGGTGACGCCGCCGCCGGCGGGGAACTCTTCCGCGTCAACTGCGCCATGTGCCACAACGTGGCCGGCGCCGGCGGAGCCCTCACCGAGGGCAAGTTCGCACCAGCCCTGACCGGTGTCACCGAGGCCCACATCTTCGAGGCCATGGTCACCGGACCACAGAACATGCCGGTGTTCAATGACGTCAACATCACGCCAGAGGGCAAGCGCGACATCATCACCTACCTCAAGTACCTCGAGAACAACCCGTCCCCCGGCGGTTTCGCGCTTGGCTCGCTCGGCCCGGTTTCAGAGGGACTCTTCCTCTGGATCTTCGGGCTGGGAGCCGTCGTCGCGACAACCGTATGGATCACCGCGAAGTCGAACTGACCGGCATCCGGACATGACACACGCTAAGAAGGAGAACAATGGCCAAGGACGATAACGGCGGGAAGGAACTGGCCGCCGCCGACTCGTCGCACGGCGGTCCGGACGTGCCCGTCGGCACAGCCGTGGTCACCCGGGATGCCATTGCGAACCCCGGATTCCCGCCCCACGATTTGCGGGTGACCGACGTCGACCCGAAGGCCGAGCGCCGTGCCGAACGCACGGTCTACACGCTCTTCTACGTGTCGGTCGTCGGCAGTGTTTTCGCGATCGCCGCGTACATGGCCTTCCCGATCAACCCCGAAGATCCCGGTTCGGTGCGCGAGAACAACCTGTTCATCGGCCTGGGGCTCTCGCTGGCCCTGCTCGCCCTCGGCATCGGCATCGTCCACTGGGGCAAGGCCCTCATGTCCAACCACGAGGTCATCGACGAGCGCCACCCGGTGCGCGGCTCGGAAGAAACCCGGGCTCGCGCGGTGGAGATCTTCGAGATCGCCAACGAAGAGTCCGGCTTCGGCCGTCGTACCCTCATCCGCAACAGCCTGTTCGCTGCACTGATCGCGTTTCCGCTCCCGGCCGTCGTTCTCTTCCGTGGCCTCGGCCCGGATACCGACCCCATCGAGCTGCTCAGCCAGACGATGTGGAAGAAGGGGACGCGGCTTGCCATGGACCCGAGCGGCACCCCGATCAGGGCCGTCGACGTCACCCTCGGGTCGGCGTTCCACGTCATCCCCGAGGGCCTCCAGGACCTCGAATACGGCAAGCTCGAGGAGAAGGCGAAGGCCGCGGTTCTGCTCATGCGCCTGAAGCCGGAAGACCTCAACGAGCTGCCGGAGCGCAAGGACTGGTCCTACGACGGCATCGTCGCCTACTCCAAGATCTGCACCCACGTCGGCTGCCCCGTCGCTCTGTACGAACAGCAGACCCACCACCTCCTCTGCCCGTGCCACCAGTCGCAGTTCGACGTCAGCAACCATTGCGAGGTCATCTTCGGACCGGCCAAACGGCCCCTCCCGCAGTTGCCCATCGCCGTTGACGCCGAGGGCTACCTCATCGCGCAGAGCGACTTCACTGAGCCCGTCGGGCCGAGCTTCTGGGAGCGATCGTGACTACGACTGAATCATCCGCGGCACCATCCACCGCGCTGGCCGCAACGAAGAAGTCCGGCGGCCTGACCGCCGCCGCGTCGAACTACATCGATGAGCGCACCAGCATCTCCGGCGCGGTCAAGGCACTCGGCCGCAAGGTCTTCCCGGACCACTGGTCATTCATGCTGGGCGAGGTGGCCCTGTACAGCTTCGTCGTCATCCTGCTGTCCGGTTCCTTCCTGACGTTCTTCTTCCAGGCTTCGATGTCGGAGGTGCACTACGACGGCTCGTTCGTGCCGTTGAAGGGCATCGAGATGTCGGCCGCCATGGCATCCACCCTGGACATCTCCTTCGATGTCCGCGGCGGACTGCTGATGCGTCAGGTCCACCACTGGGCCGCCCTGTTGTTCGTTGCCGCCATCGGACTGCACATGCTCCGCGTCTACTTCACCGGCGCATTCCGGAAGCCGCGCGAGCTGAACTGGGTCATCGGCTTCATCCTGTTCATCCTGGCGATGGCCGAAGGATTCACCGGCTATTCCCTTCCTGACGACCTGCTCTCCGGCAACGGACTTCGCATCATCGACGGAATGGTCAAGGGAATCCCGCTGGTCGGGACGTGGATCACCTTCCTGCTCTTCGGCGGCGAGTTCCCCGGCACCGATATCGTGGGTCGCCTCTACTCGCTGCACATCCTGCTGCTTCCGGCGATCATCGTCGCGCTCATCGCGATGCACCTCGTCTTCGTCGTCGTGCACAAGCACACCCAGTACCCGGGCGCCGGACGCACGAACCAGAACGTGGCCGGAGCCCCGATTCTGCCGCTGTTCGCAGCCAAGGGCGGTGGGTTCTTCTTCCTGGTCTTCGGTGTAATCATGCTGATGGCAACGTTCTTCACGATCAACCCGATCTGGAACTACGGGCCGTACGACCCCTCGCCGGTTTCCGCCGGCACCCAGCCCGACTGGTACATCGGCTTCGCCGATGGCGCGCTGCGGCTGGTCCCGCCGGGACTGGAGTTCGTGGGGCTCGGGGGCACCTGGTCGTTCAACATCCTGATTCCGCTGGTCGGACTCGGTTTGTTCATCGTCCTCGTGATGATCTACCCCTTCATCGAGGCCTGGATCACGGGCGACAAGCGCGAGCACCACATCCTGGACCGCCCGCGCAACGCCCCGACCCGCACCGCCATCGGTGCGGCCGGCGTCACGTTCTATGCAGCCCTCTGGGCCGCTGCAAGCTCCGACATCATCGCGACGCACTTCCAGGTGACGATGGAGGGTGTCATCCACACCATGCAGGCGCTCACGATCCTCGGCCCGTTCGCGGCGTACTTCATTGCCAAGCGCACCTGCCTGGCCCTGCAGAAGAAGGACCGCGAGATCGTGCTGCACGGGTACGAGTCCGGGCGCATCGTCCGACTTCCGGGCGGTGAGTACATCGAGGTGCACCAGCCCGTCGACGAGTACGAGCGCTGGAAGCTGGTGGACTACTCCGATTACAAGCCGCTCATGATTCGCCCCGATGACCGGGGCAGGATCACGGTCGGCCAGAGAATGCGCGCCGGGCTCTCCCGCTGGTTCTTCGAAGACCGCATCTCGCCGGTGAGCACCACCGAAATCGAGCAGGCGCACGGCGATCACCACTAGGGAACCGCAACCAGAACGGGCATCGATGTCCCTCCAGACCCTGGCGGAGTGGCTTCGGTGCCCGAACTGTATCCAGCCCCTGTCCCCCGGCGGCCCGCTCGTTCTGGTCTGTCCGGCCGGGCATTCCTTCGACGTCAACAAGCGCGGTTTCCTCTCCGCCCTCGGCGGTTCCCGGGGGCTGATCGGCGACAGCGCCGCCATGCTCGATGCCAGGGACGCCTTCCTGAACGCCGGCTGGTTCGAACCCCTCCGCAATGCCCTTGCGGTCCTGGTCTCCGCCGAGGCCCCCTCTCGCGTGCTCGATATCGGCTGCGGAACGGGCTATTACCTCCGTGGCGTGCTGGCTTCCTGCCCCGACGCGCGCGCCCTGGGCGTGGACCTCTCCCCCGCCGCCGTGGCACGCACCGCACGGGACGACGACCGCGTCGACGGCCTGGTCGCCGATGTCTGGTCCCCCTTGCCGGTACGGGATGGGGCGGCGGACGTCATCCTCACGGTGTTCGCGCCGCGGAACCCCGTCGAGTTCCACCGGGTGCTCAGGCCGCGGGGCCTGCTGGCCGTTGTCATCCCCCAGGCTGACCATCTCCGGGAACTCCGGGAGGCCGGCCTCACCCTCGACGTGCAGGCAGACAAGGCGGAGCAGCTCCGGGCAAGCCTGGCGCCCTGGTTCGAACTCGAGTCCAGGGAGGCCCTCTCCCGCACGCTCAACCTGTCCACGACAGACGTCCATGCCCTGATCGGGATGGGGCCATCCGCGCATCACAGGGACGCGCACCAGAGGGACACGGAGCCGGCCGAGGACGCTGACGACGTGCCGTGGCCGGTGACGACCGCCTTCGAGGTACTCGGATTCCGCCGCCGAACGAACTGACCGCGTACGACCCCGGCGGGACACATCCGCAGGCCAGGGTCCTACGCCCAAAGAGAATGCCGCCTACGCGTCAAGACGCGTAGGCGGCATTCCGATTGCTGGTCTACCGAGCGAACAGGCCGCGGTAGTACTCGTAGACCCAGCCGACCAGGCTGATGAGGCCGATTGCCAGGGCAATGAAGGAAATCCAGAACCCCACGGCCAGGCCCAGGAACAGTAACGCGGTGCTGGCAGCGAGCATGATCGGCCACCAGCTCCACGGGCTGAAGAAGCCCGCCTCGGGGTCGCCGTCGTCGACGTTGGCGTCGAGGCGGTCCTCCGGCAGGTCGCCGCCCTGGGCGCCGCGCACGCGGCTCAGGTAGAAGCCGATGAGCAGGGACAGGAGGGAGCAGAGCCCCAGCGCGAAGGTGCCGGCCCACTCGATCCGGCCCTGGCTCGTGTCGAGGAGACCCCACACGGTGTACACGACAGTCACGATGGCGAAGAACGCCGTCAGGATCCAGAAGAGATTGACGTTCGCTCTCATTTACTTGACCGTTTCTGACGATGCGTCGTAGGTAGGGGCATCCGGAGCATCTTTGCCTGGGCCGATGCCGACCGGAATCCCCGCCTCCGGGTGGTTCAGGTCGAACGCGGGACGTTCGGACCGGATCCGCGGAATGGAGGTGAAGTTGTGCCGGGGCGGCGGGCAGGATGTCGCCCACTCGAGCGATGCCCCGTACCCCCACGGGTCGTTGACGGTGACCTTGGCCGCATTGCGGGTGGTCAGGTACACGTTGAGGAAGAACGGGATCATGGACAGGGCAAGGATCATCGACCCGACGGTGGAGAGCTGGTTCATCCAGGTGAAGCCATCGTCGGGCGAGTAGGTGGCGTAGCGCCTGGGCATTCCGACGACACCGAGCCAGTGCTGCACGAGGAAGGTGGTGTGGAAGCCGATGAACAGCAACCAGAAGTGCCAGCGGCCGAGACGCTCGTTGAGCATCTTGCCGGTCCACTTCGGCCACCAGAAGTAGAAGCCGCTGAACATGGCGAAGACGACGGTGCCGAAGACGACGTAGTGGAAGTGAGCCACCACGAAGTAGGTGTCGGAAACGTGGAAGTCGAGCGGCGGCGATGCGAGGATGACGCCGGTCAGCCCACCGAACGTGAACGTGATCAGGAAGCCGAGGGCCCAGAGCATGGGCGCCTCAAAGGTGAGCGACCCCCGCCACATGGTGCCGATCCAGTTGAAGATCTTCACGCCCGTCGGCACCGCGATGAGCATGGTCATCAGGGAGAAGAACGGCAGCAGCACCGAGCCGGTGACGTACATGTGGTGGGCCCAGACGGCAACGGAGAGGGCCGCGATGGAGACGGTCGCGTAGATCAGTGTCTTGTAGCCGAAGATCGGCTTGCGGCTGAAGACCGGGAACACCTCGGACACGATGCCGAAGAACGGCAGGGCGATGATGTAGACCTCGGGGTGCCCGAAGAACCAGAACAGGTGCTGCCACAGGATGGCGCCGCCGTTTGCCGGGTCGTAGATGTGGGCGCCGAAGATGCGGTCGGCGGCGGCTGCGAGCATCGCCGCGGCCAGCACGGGGAACGCCATCAGGATCAGGATCGAGGTGACCAGGGTGTTCCAGGTGAAGATGGGCATCCGGAACATGGTCATGCCCGGCGCGCGCATCGTGATGATCGTCGTGATGAAGTTCACGCCACCGAGGATCGTCCCGAAGCCGGACAGGCCCAGGCCCACCATCCACAGGTTTCCACCGACGCCCGGCGAGAAGGTGGTGCTCGCCAGGGGCTGGTAGGCGAACCAGCCGAAGGATGCGGCGCCCTGCGGTGTCAGGAACCCGGCGACGGCGATCAGGCTGCCGAAGTTGAAGAACCAGAACGACAGTGCGTTCAGCCGCGGGAACGCCACGTCAGGGGCGCCGATCTGCAGCGGCATCAGCGCGTTTGCGAAGCCGAAGAAGAGCGGAGTCGCGAACATGAGGAGCATGATCGTGCCGTGCATCGTGAACAGCTGGTTGTACTGTTCCTTCGTTGCGACGATCTCCAGTCCGGGCTCGAAGAGCTGGGCGCGCATGATGAGCGCCATCACCCCGCCGATGCAGAAGTAGACGAACGAGGTGATCAGGTACATGTACCCGATGACCTTGTGGTCAGTCGAGGTCATCCACTTGACGAGGATGTTTCCCTTGCGGTTGGCCGAGGGCGACAGGGGCGTCGTGCGCCGCGGGGCGGGTGCGGTCGTGGTGCTCATGGCCTAATCCTCCTGCGCCTTCGGGGCGTTGGTGCCCGGAAGATTCTGGTTGCGGTTGTAGTCGATGTCGAGCTGACCCTCATTACCGGCCGCCCGGAGGGACTCAATATACGCGTCGTAGTCATCCTGCGAAACGACCTCGACGTTGAAGAGCATGAGGGAGTGGTACTCGCCGCAGAGCTCCGCGCACTTGCCCTGGTAGGTGCCGATCCGTTCCGGAATGACCGACATGTAGTTGGTCTTGCCGGGGATCATGTCTTTCTTGTACAGGAAGTCGATGACCCAGAAGGAGTGGATGACATCGCGGGCGTCGAGTGCGAACTCGATCTTCTTGCCGACCGGGAGAACCAGCGTGGGTATCTCGGTCTCCACGAGGGAACCGGGGTCGCCGGCCGGGTCGGGCTGGCCCTGGACGCCCGCCGTGTAGACGTCCTCGTTGACGTAGTTGAAGTCCCAGGCCCACTGCTTGGCAATGGCCCCGATCTTCACGTCCGGCTCATCGAAGCGGGCTTCGATGGCGGTCTGGTCGCGAGCCGTGAAGGCGAAGAAGCCGATCACGAGGATCAACGGCACGACCGTGTAGAAGATCTCGATCGGCATGTTGTAGCGAAGCTGCACCGGAAGCCCGGTCTGCCCCTTGCGCCGTCGGTAGACCACGACAGCCCAGAGCGTGAGGCCCCAGGTGATCAGCCCGACGACGAGGAGGACGATCCAGGACGTTGTCCAGAGCCCGCCGATGCGGCCGGTCTGGTTCGTGACGTTTGGTTGCCCCTCCTCAAAACCAGGCATGAAGCCGTTGAGCTGGGCAGTTGTGCACCCGGCGAGAACCATAGATAACGTCGCTGCGACCGGAATTGCAGCCCATCGGAGACGGCGATTATTGCGCACCGGGCACCTTTCGGGAGACTCGAGGGCACTTCTCAGGAAGTGCTTTGACCGATTCCTAGCCTACTCCGAGACACGCCGACCAGAGTGCACGAACGCGGCCTCGTCGGCCAAAAAAGCCCATACCGAGGACAATAAGGTGCCCATCGATGCCTCGGGAAGACACACCGAGGTGCCCGTAAACGCCGCGGGGAGACCATCCAGACGGATGATCTCCCAGCAAAGCATGCACAGAGCGACCTAGCTGAAGGAATCTCCACAGGCGCAGCTGCCGCCGGCGTTGGGGTTGTCGATGGTGAAACCCTGCTTCTGGATCGTGTCCTCGAAGTCGATCGACGCTCCGACCAGGTAAGGGACGCTCATCTTGTCCACGATGACCTCGACGCCGTCGAAGTCCCGGACGGCGTCGCCGTCGAGCATCCGCTCGTCGAAGTACAACTGGTAGATCAGGCCAGAGCAGCCGCCGGGCTGGACGGCGACCCGCAGGCGCAGATCCTCCCGGCCTTCCTGGGCGAGCAGGCTGCGTACCTTCTGGGCGGCGACGTCGGTGAGGCCAACGCCATGGGCCTCGGTTCTGGTGGCGATGGTGTCGGTCATGATGCTCCTCGGTGTTCGCCTGGGCGGGAATTGAGACAGATTCTATCCGAGACAACCGGGAAGAGGCCGTGGACATTCCCGCCTGGGCAGATGGACGGGATGCTCAGTGCCCTGTGCGCTGGTTGAGCCGACCCAGCAGGAGCGCTTCGCTGAGCACCGCCCGCTTGAAAACGCCCAGGTGCAGCGATTCATTCGGGCTGTGCGCACGAGAGTCCGGGTCTTCCACCCCGGTGACGAGGATTTGGGCCTCCGGGAACACGCGCACGAGATCGGCGATGAAGGGGATCGACCCCCCGACGCCGATGTCGACCGGCTCCGTCCCCCACGCGTCGGACATGGCCTGCCTGGCCTCCGCGACGGCCCAGCCGCTGGTGTCGACGAGGAACGGCTCCCCCATGTCGACGTCGTCGATTTCGACCTTCGCGCCGAACGGGGCATGCTCGACCAGGTGCTTCTCCAGCGCGACGTAGGCGTCTGCCGCGACCTGCCCCGGGGCGATGCGGGTGCTGACCCGCACGGAGATCGAGGGCGAAAGCGTGTTGGAGGCGTTCGCGACGGAGGGCGCGTCGATCCCGGTGACGGTGATCGAGGGCTGCGACCAAATCCGGCTGAGGATCGTGCCGCGGCCGATCGTCGCGACCCCGTCGATCAGGCCGGTCTCGAGGCGCAGCTGCTGCTCGGAGTAGTCGGGGGTCGCCTGTTCGTGGCTGGTGAGGCCGGTTACGGCGACCGAGCCGTCGGCGTCGTGCAGGGTGGCCAGCAGGGCGATCGTGGCCAGCATGGCATCCGGCACCGCTCCCCCGAACATGCCGGAGTGGGAAGCATGGTCGAGGGTGCGAACGGTCAGTCGGAAGGTCACGTTGCCGCGCAGGCCGATGGTGAGCGCCGGAGTGTCGAGGTCCCAGTTGTTGGAATCGGCGACCACGATCGCGTCGGCGCGCAGCGCCTCCCGGTTCTCCTCGAGGAAGGTCGCGAAGGAGCGGCTCCCGAACTCCTCTTCCCCCTCGATGAACAGGGCCAGCCCGAGGTCGAAGTCGGGGCCCTCCGCCTCGACGAGCGCGCGAATGGACGCGATGTGCGCCATCACGCCCGCCTTGTCGTCGGCCGCGCCCCGTCCGTACAGTCGGTCGCCGCGAACGGTCGCCTCGAAGGGGCTGGACTCCCACTCCTCGTCCTTGCCGGGGGGCTGAACGTCGTGGTGCGCGTACAGCAACACGGTGGGGCGTCCGTTGCGGGCCCGTCGCGTGGCCAGCACGGCCGGCTGGCCGAGGTCGGAACTGCCGGGAATCCCCGCCTGCTTGATCTCCACCAACTCGAAAACGTCGAGGCCCCGGGCGAGGGCGGCGACGGCCTCCGCGCTGGCCTGCACGTGGCTGGGATCGAACGCGGCCCAGGCCACAGAGGGGATCTTCACCAGGGCGCACAACTCCGCGATCGTCGCCGGTATCCCCCGTTCCACGGCCGCCCGAAGGTCCGCGTCGCTGGTGGTCGTTGTGTCAGTTTCCGAGGTATCCGTCATGCAGGTAATCTTAAGTCAACCAATGCGAGGAACTGATGTGGCTAACCAACCCGTAAACCCGGACTCCAACTCGTCGACCGAAAGTCTCGAGCAGACGACGGCCCGTCTCACTGGCGGCACCCCCGCCGGCAAGGGCCAGGCCACGCCGCGCCGCCGGGAGCAGGAAGCGGCCAACAAGCGCCCCCTGGTTCCCGACGACCGCAAGCTGGCCGCCAAGCAGGCCCGCGCGAAATCCATGCAGGCACGTGACCGTGCACGGCTCGGCATGGCGGCGGGCGAGGAGAAGTACCTGCCCCTGCGCGAACGCGGACCGCAGAAGCGCTTTGCGCGCGACTACGTCGACGCCCGGTTCAACGTCGGGGAGTTCATGATTCCGGTCATGTTCCTCGTGATCCTGCTGACCTTCTTCCCCGACCCGGCCGTGCAGACCTACGGGATCCTCGCACTCTGGGCGTTCTTCCTCGTGGCCGTCGTCGACGCCGTGGTGCTCGGATTCCTCCTCACCCGCAAGATGGAAGCCAAATTCGGCACGGGCAGGGTGGAACGCGTGCGCTGGTACGCGGCCATGCGCGCCCTGCAGCTGCGTCCCATGCGCCTGCCCAAGCCGCAGGTGAAGCGCGGCCAGTACCCGTCCTAACGGCCGAAGGCGCCTGCCCTGACCAGGGGCACGCGCAGCTCCTCGTCGGTGAGCGAGCCGTGCTGCCCGATCATCGACCGTGCCGCCTGGTTAGGCTCTCTCGAGTCGTAGTAGGCCACCAGCCGGCGGGCGGCAACCATCACGTCCCCGATCCGAGGGAGAACCTCGGGATCGACGGCACCGAAGAGCCCGGCCGCCACGGCTTCGTCGCGGGTGAACACCCAGGCCCGCTCGCCTTCGACGCCGCGCCAGGCCTCGGCGAGTGAATCCGCGGTCACCTCGGACTGGCCGGGCTCCAGGTACAGGTGCAGGCAGCGCGGGTCGCCGCCGATGTGGCGCACTCCGGCGACGAGCTCCGGCACGGTGTCGAAGAGGACGTGCTTCGTCGGGGGCACGTCGATCACGCCGTGGTCCGCGGTGACGAGCAGGCCCTCGTCGGAGCGCAGGCCGGCGGCGAAACGAGCGAGTTCGCCGTCGAGGATCTCCAGTTCGGCGAGCCACCGGCCGGACTCCCATCCGTGGGCGTGGGCCGCCATGTCGAGTTCGGCGACGTAGAGGTAGACCAGGGCGCGTGGTTCGACGTCGAGGATGCGTCGGGCCGCGGCGAAGCGGTCGGCGATCTTCTCGGCGGGAACGTAGGTGGCGCCGCGCAGGACAGCCTGGGTGAACCCGGATCCGGTGAACTTCCTGGGCCCGATGGCAAAGCTGGGGACCCCCCCGTCGCCGGCCTGCTCGAAGATTGTTCTCGCCCGCTGCCAGGTGGCGGGCCGCATGTCGTCATCCCAGCCGGTGAGCTGGTTCACGACCCGGTCGCGTGCGGCGTCAAGCACCCGGTAGCCGACGAGGCCGTGCTGCCCCGGCGCAACACCGGTGGTCAGGGTCGCGATTCCCGCTGCCGTCGTCGCGGGGAACACCCCGTCGATGACGCTCGCCTTCGTGAGAAGCGAGGACAGGAAGCGCGCGTGGCCGGCCCGGGCGCGGAGGGAGCTCACCCCGAGCCCGTCGGCGAGCACGACGACCGACCTGGACGCCGGGGGAAGAGCCAGGGCGTTCGATTGGCCGAGGATCGCGGCGAGGGAACTTGCCAGAACGTCGGCAAGGCGCAGGACGCTGAATTGGCGGGCCGGTAGCATGGGGGGCATCGGGCCAAGTCTGACATACGGACCCGGCCCGGACGCTCCAGAGCCACGCACACGTCCGTCGCCCACGACGCACCCCACACAGAATTCACGAATGAGCCGCTCAGACAGTACCCAGCCCGCCGCAGGAACCGAACGCATTGAAGACGTCGACGTGTCGGTCGAGATGCAGGGGTCGTTCCTCGAGTACGCGTACTCCGTGATCTACTCCCGGGCCCTCCCCGACGCCAGGGACGGGCTCAAGCCGGTCCAGCGGCGCATCCTGTACCAAATGAACGAAATGGGCCTGCGTCCGGACCGCGGTCACGTGAAATCGGCCCGCGTGGTGGGCGAGGTCATGGGCAAGCTGCACCCGCATGGCGACACGGCCATCTACGACGCTCTCGTGCGCATGGCCCAGGCGTTCACGCTGCGCGTGCCCCTCATCGACGGGCATGGTAACTTCGGCTCGCTCGATGACGGCCCCGCCGCCCCCCGGTACACCGAGGCCCGGCTGGCGGCCGCGGCCCTCGCGATGACCGAGAACCTGGACGAGGACGTCGTCGACTTCGTTCCCAACTACGACAACCAGCTCACCCAGCCGGACGTGTTGCCCGCCGCGTACCCGAACCTGCTCGTGAACGGCGCCAGCGGCATCGCCGTCGGCATGGCCACGAACATGGCCCCGCACAACCTGATCGAGGTGGTCGGCGCGGCCAGGCACCTCCTGGCCCACCCGGACGCGACCCTCGACGACCTGATGGAGTTCATTCCGGGCCCCGACCTGCCGACCGGCGGAACGATCGTCGGGCTGGCGGGCATCAAGGACGCCTATGCCACCGGGCGCGGCAGCTTCAAGACCCGGGCCCGCGTATCGGTGGAGGCGATCACCGCCCGAAAGGCGGGGCTCGTGGTCACGGAACTCCCCTACCTCGTCGGCCCCGAGAAGGTCATCGAGAAGATCAAGGACGGCGTCAACTCCAAGAAGCTCAGCGGCATCTCGGACGTCACCGACCTCACCGACCGCACCAAGGGTCTTCGCCTGGTCATCGGCATCAAGACCGGGTTCAGCCCGGAGGCCGTGCTGGAGCAGTTGTACCGGGTGACCCCGCTCGAGGACTCCTTCAACATCAACGCCGTCGCCCTTGTCGACGGCGGACCGCAGACGCTCGGACTGCGCCAGCTCCTGCTCGTCTACGTCGGCCACCGGATCGAGGTGGTCACCCGACGCTCGGCCTACCGCCTGGCCCGGCGCAAGGAACGCCTGCACCTGGTCGAGGGGCTGCTGGTCGCCATCGTCGACATCGACGAGGTGATCCAGGTCATCCGGGCCAGCGACGACAGCGAGCAGGCCCGTGCCCGGCTGATCGATGTTTTCGACCTCAGCCAGATCCAGGCCGAGTACATCCTCGAGCTGCGGCTGCGCCGACTCACCCGCTTTTCCCGGATCGAGCTGGAGGCCGAGCGCGACCAGCTGCTCGCCGAGATCGCCAAACTCGAGAAACTGCTCGGCAGCAAGCAGGCGATCCGCACGCTGGTCTCCGACGAACTCGCCCAGGTGGCCGAACGATTCGGCACGCCGCGCCGCACCCTGCTGACCGAGGCGAAGCCGAGCATCGCCGGCGTCAGCGCCGCGGCGGCCCGGCGCAACGCCGCCGTACTCGAGGTCACGGACACGCCGACGCGCGTGTACCTGAGCGCCACCGGCAGGATCGCCCGCGTCGACCTGCTCCCGGTCAGCGACGACATGCCCGAGCGCGTCACCCCGGCGCAGCGCCGGAGCAAGCACGACGCCGTTCGGTCGACCCTGGACACCACGAGCCGTGCCGAAATCGGCGCCGTCACGAGCCGGGGCCGGCTCATCCGCTTCTCCCCCGTCGACCTCCCGGTCATGCCGCCCACCTCGATCCAGCTCGCGGCCGGCGTGAAGGTCGGCGACTACCTGGCACTGCCGAACAAGGACGAGAAGGTGCTCGCGATCGTGTCGCTGGACTCACCGAGGGCCATCGCCCTCGGCACCCGCCAGGGCATCGTCAAGCGGGTCACACCCGGCGACTGGGCGAACAAGCCCGATTTCGAGATCATCGCCCTCAAGCCCAAGGACGGAGTGGTCGGCGCGGTGCAGGGGGCCGACGATGACGAGCTCGTCTTCGTCGCCACCGATTCCCAGCTCCTGCGCTTCCCGGCCGGCGCAGTGCGCCCACAGGGCCGCACCGCCGGAGGCATGGCCGGGATCAAGCTCACCGACGGAGCCCACGTTCTCTTCTTCACCAGCGTGCCGGCCCACATCGCGGGCACGGCCGTGGTCATCACGGTTGCCACGAGCAGCCAGACCCTCCCGGGCACGGATCCCGGCAGCGCGAAGGTCTCCGAGTTCGCCGAGTACCCGGCCAAGGGGCGCGGGACCGGCGGAGTCCGCTCGCAGCGTTTCCTCAAGGGCGAAGACACGCTCTCCGTCGCCTGGGTCGGACCGTCTCCCGCCCGCGCCGTGGGTGCCGACGGCTCGCCGCGCACACTGCCCGAATCCGGGTCGCGGCGGGACGCGTCCGGAACGATGCTCGACGCCGTCGTCGGCGCCATCGGCGCTCGCATCGGCTGACGCCCGAACCCAGGACCGCGACGCTCTTCCGCGGCGCGGGGCACTCGGATATTCTGGTCGCGTGACCACTCTCGCCGGTGCTTCAATTCTGGTGCTCGGCGCCTCCGGAGGACTCGGCAGCGAAATAGCCCGGCTCCTCGCGGCTGCAGGCGCCCGGTTGATCCTGAGCGCGCGCTACGCGTCGGCAGTCGAGGCGCTGCGGATCCCGGGCACCGTGATCACGGCGGACCTGGCGAAGCCGGCCGAGGTCGACGAGCTCGTGGCCGCCGCGACCAGGGTCAACGGTCGGATCGACGGGATCGTCATCGCCGCCGGAATCGTGGCGTTCGGCCCGGCGGCCACCCTGCGTGACGACACCCTGGAGAAGCTCTTCGCCGTGAACGCCTTCGCGCCGATCCGGCTCATTCGCTCGGCGCACAATGCACTCGCGGCATCGGCCGCCGCGGGACGCGAGCCCTTCGTGGTCACGATCAGCGGGGTTGTGAGCGAGAACCCCACAGCCAATCTCGCGGCCTACTCCGCGTCAAAGTCGGCGATCACGGCGTTCGGGCGGGCCGCGGCACGGGAGCTGCGGCGGGACGGCATCCGGATTCTGGACGCACGGCCCGGGCACACCGAAACCGGCCTCTCCTCGCATCCGATTGCGGGCACCGCGCCACGCCTGGCCGTCGGCTACCAGCCCGATCTCGTCGCCCGCCGCATCGTCGACGCCATCGTCAACGGTGAACTGGACCTGCCCAGCACCGCCTTCAGCGCCTAACCCCCGCGAAACCGCAGTCGTGCGCGTTATGAACGCGTTTTAGCGCGCACAACTGCGGTTTCGCGGGATTTAGACGTCGATGCGATCGCGGCTGAGCTTGTCGGAGCTGTCGATGATGAACTCCTTGCGCGGCGCGACATCGTTGCCCATCAGGAGCTCGAACACCTTGCCGGCCACTTCGGCGTCGTCGACCCGGACCCTGCGGAGGGTGCGGTGAGCACGCTCCATCGTCGTGGTCGCGAGCTGGTCGGCATCCATCTCCCCGAGGCCCTTGTAGCGCTGGATCGGATCCTGGTAGCGCTTGCCGGCGCGTTTGAGGCCGGCGAGCACGCCCTGCAGCTCGGCCTCCGAATAGGTATAGAGGGTCTCGTTGGGCTTGGTGCCCGGGTTCATCACGACGACCCTGTGCAGCGGCGGGACGGCGGCGAAGACGCGGCCCTCCTCGATCATCGGGCGCATGTAGCGGAAGAACAGGGTCAGCAACAGCGTGCGGATGTGCGCGCCGTCGACGTCGGCGTCGCTCATGATGATGACCTTGCCGTACCGCGCCGCCGACAGGTCGAAGCTGCGGCCGGAGCCCGCTCCGATCACCTGGATGATCGAGGCGCATTCGGCGTTCGAGAGCATGTCAGAGACGGATGCCTTCTGCACGTTGAGGATCTTGCCTCGGATGGGCAGCAGCGCCTGGTGTTCGCTGTCCCGCGCCAGCTTCGCCGTGCCCAGCGCGGAGTCACCCTCCACGATGAACAGCTCGCTGGTGGCGACGTCGTTGCTGCGGCAGTCGACGAGCTTCGCCGGCAGGGACGAGCTTTCCAGTGCGTTCTTGCGGCGCTGCGTCTCCTTGTGCGCCCGGGCCGAGATGCGCGACTTCATTTCGGCGACGATCTTGTCGAGCACCACCGCGGACTGCGCCTTGTCGTCACGTTTGGGGGACGCGAAGCGCTCGCCCATGGCTTTGGCGACGACACTCGCCACGATGGCGCGCACGGCCGGGGTCCCGAGCACCTCCTTGGTCTGGCCCTCGAACTGCGGTTCGGGCAGACGCACGGTGAGCACCGCGGTGAGGCCGGCCATCACGTCGTCCTTCTCGAGCTTGTCCGAACCTGCCTTGAGCCGTCGGGCGTTCTGCTCGACCTGGCCGCGCAGGAACTTGAGCAGGGCCGCGTCGAAGCCGGCCTGGTGCGTGCCGCCCTTGGGCGTGGCGATGATGTTGACGAAGCTCTTCACGACGGTCTCGTAGCCGGTGCCCCAGCGCAGCGCAATGTCGACCTGGCAGTCGCGGACCAGCTCGGTCGGCACCATGGCGCCCTTCTCGGTGAGCACCGGCACCGTCTCGGTGAAGGTGCCGTTGCCGGTCAGCCGCCACGTGTCGGTGATCGGCGTGTCGGTGGCGAGGTGCTCGACGAACTCGGAAATGCCGCCGTCAAAGGTGAAGGATTCGAAAACCGGCTCCGCGCCGCGGCGGTCGTCGACCTCGATCGACAGACCCGGCACCAGGAACGCGGTCTGCCGCGCGCGCCCCATCAGTTCCTCGGTCTGGAAGGCCGCGCCCCTGGTGAAGATCTGGCGGTCGGCCCAGTAGCGGATCCGGGTGCCGGTCTTGCCCCGGGCGACCTTGCCGACCACGCGCAATTCGCTCTTCTTCTCGAACGGCGTGAACGGCGCATCCGGGCTTTTCTCGCCCGTGTCCGCAAACGTGCCGGGCTCGCCGCGGTGGAAGGACATCGCCCAGGTCTTGCCGTCCCGGTCGACCTCGACGTCGAGACGTTCGGAGAGCGCGTTCACGACGGATGCCCCTACGCCGTGCAGCCCGCCCGATGCCGCGTAGGAACCGCTGCCGAACTTGCCGCCGGCGTGAAGCTTGGTGAAGACCACCTCGACACCGGAGAGACCGGTCTTGGGTTCGATGTCCACCGGGATGCCGCGGGCGGTGTCGCGAACTTCGACACTCTCGTCCGGGTGCAGCACGATGTCGATGGTGCTGCCGTGGCCGCCGAGGGCCTCGTCGACCGAGTTGTCGATGATCTCCCACAGGCAATGCATGAGCCCGCGCGAATCCGTGGAACCGATGTACATCCCCGGACGCTTGCGGACGGCTTCGAGGCCCTCGAGCACCGAAAGGTGGCGGGCGGAATAGTCAGAACTCACAACGGTCAAGAATACCGGCCCGGCGGGCGGCCGCCGTGCCCGACACTCAGCGCCCCCGGCTACGCGTAGAGCGAAATACCATGTCGCCGGGTCGAATACCAGCCCCCGCCGTGTTTACATGGAGTGTCAGGGTTTTATGATTCCAGCCTGAGGAGGAGAACATGTCCCAGATCGCCACCGAGAACGGTGCCGTCGACCAGGAGGGCACCCCCCACCAGCTCACCGCAGCCGACCGCTGCGACGCTTGTGGTGCTCAGGCCTACATTCGTGTCGTCGTCAAAAACAGTGAATTGCTCTTCTGCGCGCACCACGGCCGCAAGCACCAGGAAAAGCTTGCCGCCATTGCCGAGAGCTGGCACGACGAGTCGAATCGACTCTTCGAGGACCAGCGCTCTTAGGGCGCAGCGTGGAATAGCCGGGACACCGGCTATTCCGGAGCGAGACCAAGCCGCACGGCAATCTGATTGCGTGCGGCTTTCGCTATGCCATCGACCTCGGTGGCGCGTCCGGCCGGGGCGTACTCGGCCCCGTGGGCGGCGAAGATGGCTCGCAGCAGGTGGTCGGCGAGCCCGGGGTTCTTGGCCAGGACCGGACCGTGCAGGTGTGTGCCGATCACGTTGCCCATGACGACACCCTCTGAGCCGGCGCCGTTGCCAACGCCGAAGGCCACCCGGCCGAGCGGCGAACCCTCGGCCCCGACGAAGTCACGGGCGTGATTCTCGAAACCGACCAGGCGTCCGTACCTCGACGTGACCACCAGGTCACCGGTCGCGCGTGCGAGCCGGGGAACCGCGCGTCCGGCGACAAGGCCCAGGCCCTCGACGACCGAGCCGCCCGGCAGTTCGATCCCCCAGCTCAGCAGCTCCAGCCCGGTGCCGACCGCGAGGATCGGGATGCCGGCGGTGGCCCAGGTGCGGAGGTCGTCTGCCACGGTCAACAGCGTGTCCCGGACCGGAACAAGGTCGGCGTCCGTGCCGGACCCGACGATGACGGCGTCGACTTGCGGCGGAAGGTCGGCCCGGGTCCGGACCGGGATGATGTCGGCCTGCATGCCAGCCCACCGCGCCCGCTGCACGAGGACGCGGGCGTTCGCGGCGTCGCCGTTACCTCCGAGCGTCTCGGGCAGCAGGCAGACGATGGCGAGCGGTCGTGGGTCGCCCTGCGCCGTCATGCCTGCTCCTCGCTGTTGGTTGCCAGCCCGAGGTGCGCGCGCGTTCGCCGCATCCCGTCGGCCGAAAAGATGATCGTCTTGAGGCCGACGGCCGGCTCGGGAAGGGCCAGGAAGTCGTCCAGGGCCCGGCCGAGATCGGGTTCGACGCGGTCGACCTCGACGTCGTCGTAGGCGAGCTGGAGCGCGATCTCGTGGGCCTTGGAACCGGAGGCGATCAGCACCCGGCCGAGGCCGGACGTGGTGACGGGCCAGAAGTACGACGGGTCGCGCACGTCCGAACCGATCGCAATCAGGATCTGGTCGGTGCTCGGCTCGATGCTGTCCACGTTGAGCTGGAAGCTGGCCGGGTTCTGCACCAGCACGAATTCAACCTGCCGGCCTCGCACGCTCACGACCTCGCCCCGCCCGAAGACGGCGGGGATGGTGGACACCGCGGCGACCGCCAGGTCGGGCCGGAAGGCTTCGCCGAGCGCAGCCCGCGCGGCGCTGAGCGCCGTAGCGGCATCCACCGCATAGTGTGTGCCGCGTGCCGGCAGGCCGACCGTGTAGTCGCCTTCCGGCAGGGAGATCTCGGCTTGCCGTCCGCTGACGCGCGTGACCAGGATGCCCTCGCCCCTCGGCAGCCTGTCCGCCGCCGTCTGGGCATAGCCGAGTCCTCGGGGGTTGGCCTCGAGGACCTCGGCCGTGACTCCGAACCGGTCCACCCGCACCGGCGACGGGACACCGCCTGCCAGGTCCTGCAGGTACTGGTCGTCGGCGTTCAGCACCACGGCCTCGGTCGCGCGTGCCGCGACCTTCGCGAGCATGGCCTGGACCATCTCGGAGTCGTGGAACCGGTCGATCTGGTCGACCATGACGTTAGTGAGCGTGACCACGCGGGGGGTGAGCGACCCGGCGATGTAGGCCCCGTGGCCTTCATCCATTTCGAGCACGGCGATGTCGCCATCGACGTGCCCGGTCAGACTGGCTTGCTCCAGCAGCGCCGAGGTGAGGCCCTGGCTGATGTTGGCCGTCGACGGGTTCGTGAACACCGTCTTTCCATGGGCTCGCAGCACGGCAACGAGCATCTTGGTGATCGTCGACTTGCCGCTCGACCCGGTGACGATGACGAGACCCTCGGGGAATCCGTTCAGCGTGCGCGCCAGAAAGCCGGGGGCGATCTTATTGACTACGAGGCCGGGGACGGCCGAACCGCCGCCCGGCTTCCTCCATCGTGCAAGCATCCGAACGATCCGTCCGATGAGGATCGCGGGGGCATAGCGCACCGGTTTACTCGAGGTAGTCGCGCAGCGACTGCGACCGCGACGGGTGGCGGAGCTTCGCCATCGTCTTCGATTCGATCTGGCGGATGCGCTCGCGGGTCACACCGAACGTGTCGCCGATCTGGTCCAGGGTCTTCGGCATGCCGTCGCCAAGGCCGAAACGCATCCGGATGACGCCGGCTTCGCGCTCGGAGAGAGAGTCCAGCAGGCTTTCCAGCTGCTTCTGCAGCATCGTGAACCCGACCGCGTCCGCGGGGACGACGGCCTCGGTGTCCTCGATCAGGTCGCCGAACTCGCTGTCGCCGTCTTCACCCAGGGGGGTGTGCAGGGAGATGGGTTCGCGGCCATACTTCTGCACCTCGACGACCTTCTCGGGCGTCATGTCGAGTTCGCGGCTGAGCTCTTCGGGCGTGGGCTCGCGGCCCAGGTCCTGGAGCATCTGGCGCTGTACGCGCGCGAGCTTGTTGATGACCTCGACCATGTGCACCGGAATGCGGATCGTGCGGGCCTGGTCGGCCATCGCGCGAGTGATCGCCTGGCGGATCCACCAGGTGGCGTAGGTCGAGAACTTGAAGCCCTTGGTGTAGTCGAACTTCTCGACGGCACGAATCAGGCCCAGGTTGCCTTCCTGGATCAGGTCCAGGAACTGCATCCCGCGGCCGGTGTAGCGCTTGGCCAGCGACACGACCAGGCGCAGGTTGGCGCCGAGGAGGTGGCTCTTCGCGCGGGCACCGTCCTTGGCGACCCACTGGAGTTCGCGGCCGAGCGCGGTCTTCTTCTCCGCGTCGGTCATCTGGGCGAGCTGGTCCTCAGCGAACAGGCCGGCCTCAATGCGCATGGCCAGTTCGACCTCTTCGGCCGCGTTCAGCAGGGCGACCTTGCCGATCTGTTTCAGGTAGTCCTTGACCGGGTCGGCGGTCGCGCCGGTGATGGCGCTCGAGTAGACGGGCACCTCGTCCTCGTCGTCGACCAGGGAGAGCACGAGCGCGCCACTCGGGAGCGGGACGGTCGGAGCCGGACGCTTGGCACCCTCTTCGTCGTCATCGTCGTGATCCGCGTCGTCGTGAGCGCCGGTGGCGGCCTCGGCGGCAGCATCGCCGGCCTTCACCTTGGGTTTGGCGGCGGCGCGCTTGCGTACGGGCTTCGTCGCGGCGGGCGCCTCGGTCGCCGGGGCGGCGGCCTCGGCGGCAGCAGCGGCCGCGGCCTTCGCCGCCTTCGCCAGGGCGGCCTTCGTGGGAGCCTTGGCGGCCGGGCTCTTGGCGGCCGTCGTCTTCGCGGCCGGGGCCGGCGTGGTCGCCTCTGCCTCGTTCGCGGCGGACGTGGCGGATGCCTCGGTCTTTGGGCGGGTTGCCATTCGAACACCTCTCATGCCATGGTTTGCGCGCGTGCGGCGCTCCCAAACCACTCGTGGCCGAGTTGAATCTGACCCGGTTGAACCAGGACAGCTGTGGATTTGGGCAGTATTTGGACCCATGTCAAGTCCCGGGGCTGCAACGAACCAGCGTGTGCGCGGCATTGCTACCGGCACTCCCAGGACCAGAACGGGTCCTAGAGATAATTATGACACGGTTTGCATGGACATCAATCCACCGAGGGGCTAGTCTCGCCCGCGTCGCCGCCGCCATGTACGTGAGAGTGCAACCCACAAGGGAGCCACTTCTATTCCCTCGTCGCGGGAGAGCTGCCGCCGGGTGCGCCGCCTGGCGTGCACGAGGAACATCACGCCGACGCCGACCACGATGAATTGCACCGCGAAGGCGACGCGGAACGAGTCGAGCGCGTACAGGTCGCTCTCCGCTCCCCCGGCGACCCGCCAGGTGTCCTGCACGTCCAGGAGCACGCCGATCAGGAACATGGTCACGAAGCTCGCGGTGAAGCCGCCGACATTCACGACGCCGTTGGCCGAGCCGAGCGCCCGCTGCGGATTGAACGTGCGGGCGAAATCAAAACCGATCAACGAACCGGGCCCGCCGATTCCGATCACCACGATCAGTACGGCGATCAGCCACACCGGCGGCTGCGCCGGCCAGAGCAGCACGACCGCCCAGGCCGCGCCCATGGCCGCGACGATCCCGAGCACGATGTTGCTGCGGCGCAGGGGATACCGCGCCGTCAGCAGGCCGAGGATCGGGCCGAAGACCAGGCCTGCGCCGACGAGGATCGTGAGCATCCCGGCCGCGAAGGACGGTTCGTAGCCGAGGGCGTAAACCATGAAGGGGAAACCCCAGAGCAGGCTGAACACGGTTCCCGAGGACTGGGTCACGTAATGCGACCAGAATCCGAGTTGGGTGCCGGGACGTCGGAAGCTGTGCCGAAGCTGGGTGAGGGCGCTCCCCCACGTGTGCGCCAGCGCGTGGTCGCCCAGCCGATCCGGACGGTCCTTGATCGCCAGCCAAATGACGATCAGGGACACAAGCGCCACGGATGCCGCCGACAGGAACGCAGGCGTCCAGCCCCAGACATGCAGCACCCAGGCCAGCGGCACAGCGGACAGCACCTGGCCGAGTTGGCCGATGTTGCCCATGTATTGGGACAGCTGCGGGACGATCCTGCCGGTGAACCACGAGCTGATCAGGCGGATGACGGAGATGAAGATCGTCGCGTCCCCGGCGCCCACCAGGATTCGGCCCAGCACGGCGACCGAGATCGTCGGGGCGAACGCGAGGGTGAGCTGGCCGCAGACCATCAGCGCCGTGCCGCTGAGCATGAGGATCCGGGGGCCGTAGCGGTCGATCAGGATTCCCACCGGGATCTGCGCGGAGGCATAGACGAGGAGCTGCACGACGGCCAGGCTCGAGAGCACGGCGGCCGATCCGCCGAATCGTTCCGTGGCGGCTACGCCCGCGACTCCGAGCGAGGTGCGCTGCAGGACGGCGGAAAGGTAGGCGAACGATCCAAGGGAGAAGATCAACCAGGATCGACGGGAGTTCACCCCTCCCAACTTACCGGGAACTAGTTGGACGGCCCGTCATCCTTGTTGCGGCGGATGGCGAGGAACTTCTCCAGCTCCGCCGCTATCTCGTCCGCGGTCGGCAGTTCGCCGTCTTCGTCGGTCAGCGGCGAACGCAGCGTGTTGCCCTCCATGTAGGTGTCGTATCGCTGCTCCAGCGTGCCGACGAGCTTGGCCAGTTCGGGGTTGTCACCGACCTGCTCGTCGATTTTCGCGACGAATTCGCGGTTCTGTTCGCGGAGGCGATCGGTGGGGAAGATCAGCCCCGTCGAAGCGCTCGTGCTTTCCAGCGCGGACAGCGCCGCGGACGGGAACTCGGTGTCGGCCAGGTAGTGGGGAATGAGCAGGACATAACCCACCGTCGACGCCCCACTCTCCTGGAGCCGGAACTCAACCAGGTGCAGGGCGTTGGCGGGAACCTGGGTGTGCGGGCGCCAGACGGACATGCTCTCGATGAGGTCGGACCGGTTGCCGCTGACGGTCACGCCGATCGGCCTCGTGTGCGGCACAGGCATCGGGATCGCGTGCACCCAGGTCGTCGACGCCACCTTGAACCGGTGCACGAGCGCCAGCACCGCCGCGGTGAACTGCTCCCAGCGGAAATCGGGTTCGAACCCGGCCAGGAGCAGGAAGGGCTGGCCCAGTTCGTCGTGGGCCAGATAGAGGCGCAGCGCGGGCGGCTGATAGTCGGTCAGGTGGTCCTGGTCGAAGTAGATGATCGGGCGCCGGGCCCGGTAGTCGAGGAGCAGGTCGGCGTCGAAGTTCGCGACGACCCTCTGGTCGAGCGTGCCGAGGAGGTACTCGGTGAACTGCGAAACCGCGCCACCGGCATCCGCGAACCCGGTCAGGCCCGCGACCAGATGCAAACCCTCCGGGACGCTGTCGGCGTCCGCGGTCAGCTCGTAGAGGTCACCAGGATCGCGCATATTCACACTCTAATCCGCCCCGTCGGCCACGCCGCTGGAATGTGCCGGGCGCCTTCATGCCCAGAGCGAACACGGCGGCTCGTCGATAGCATCAAGGAATGACCGTTCCCACCCTGTCCCTGTCCGCACAGCCTGCCCTCGATTCGAACGTGGACGTTCTCATCGTCGGAGCCCGCCTAACGGATGCCGCGCCGGTGCTCTACGCCGACCCCGCCTTCTCCGGCCTGACGGAGCTCCTCGCCTCCGTCGGCGTTACCGGCGCCCGGGACCAGGTCGTGCGCCTCGCGCCGACGGTCGGCGCCGCCCGCGGCATCGCCGTCGTCGGCCTCGGCAAGGAGATCACCGTCGACGGGCTGCGCGACGCGGCCGGGTCCGCCGTCCGCCAGCTCACCGGTGTCGACTCCGTGGCCTTCGCGTTCCCGCTGACCACCGAGGACGAGGTGCACGCCGTTCTCGAGGGCGCGGCCCTCGGCGCCTACTCCTTCACCGAGTATCGCAAGAACTCGCTCGCCAGCACGAAGCTCCCGGCCGGCCGGATCACCGTGCACACGGCGCTGGCTGCCGGCGACGCCCTCGAGCGCGTTGGCATCGTGGCCGAGGCGGTCAGCCTCGTCAAGGACCTCGTCAACACTCCCCCGTCCCACCTGTACCCGAAGTCCCTGGCCGACAAGTCCGTCGCGGCGGCCGCCGGCCTGCCCGTGACAGTCAGGGTCTGGGACGAGACGGAACTCGTCGCCGACGGCTTCGGCGGCATCGCCGGCGTCGGGCAGGGATCCAGCCGACCGCCGCGCCTGGTCAAGGTCAGCTACTCCCCTGAGGGAGCAACCCGGCACCTCGCCCTGGTCGGCAAGGGCATCACGTTCGACACCGGCGGACTCTCGCTCAAGCTGCCGGCATCCATGGTGGGCATGAAATACGACATGACCGGTGCCGCCACGGTGCTGGCCGTCACCCTGGCCGCAGCCCGGCTCGCCCTGCCGTTACGCATCACCGCGTGGCTGTGCATCGCCGAGAACATGCCATCCGGCACGGCGATCCGCCCGAACGACGTGCTGCACATGCGCGGCGGCCGCACGGTCGAGGTGCTGAACACGGATGCGGAGGGTCGCCTCGTACTTGCCGACGGCATCGTGGCCGCCGGCGAGGAAGGGCCCGACGCGATCATCGACGTCGCCACCCTCACCGGGGCCCAGGTCGTCGCCCTCGGCCACCGGTACTTCGCCGCCATGGGCGACGACGACCTCGTGCGGCAGGTGCTCGACGCGAGCAAGGCCACCGGCGAAACCGGCTGGCCGATGCCCCTGCCCGATGACCTGCGCAGCCTCCTCAACTCCGACGTTGCCGACATCGCCAACGCCAAGATCGGCAACACGGCCGGCGGGATGATCCTCGCCGGCGTGTTCCTGCGCGAATTCGTCGGCAAGCGCGGCGCCGGGGAGGACGCGGTGACCATCCCCTGGGCCCACCTCGACATCGCCGGGCCGTCCGAGAACGCGTCCGCGTGGGGGTTCACGGGCGCCGGACCGACCGGAGTTTCCGTGCGGGCGCTGCTCCGGCTGGCCGAGGACTTTTCACGCCCGTAGTACAGTCGTAGACGGCGAGAAAACTTGCCGTCCTGCGGCTGCCCCGGCCCATCACCATTCCGCCGGGCGGAACGCACGAGAGTTTGTGATGCACGAGGGAGTAACTGGGTGTCGGAGCAGAAATTTGACCTTGTCGTTCTCGGTGGAGGAAGCGGTGGATACGCGGCGGCCTTGCGCGCAATCCAGCTGGGCCTCACCGTCGGTCTGATCGAGAAGGGCAAGCTCGGGGGGACCTGTCTCCACACCGGTTGCATCCCGACCAAGGCGCTCCTGCACTCCGCCGAGGTTGCCGACGTCAGCCGCGAGGCGGCCAAGTACGGCGTCACGACCACGTTCAGCGGCATCGACATGGCGGCGGTCACCGCTTTCCGTGAGGGCATCGTGGCCAAGAAGTACAAGGGCCTCGACGGAATGATCCGCGCCAAGGGCATCACGGTCATCGAGGGTGAAGGCCGCCTGGTCTCTCCCACGACCGTGCAGGTCGGCGAAGACACGATCGTCGGCACCAACGTCATCCTCGCCACCGGGTCTTACTCCCGCTCGCTTCCTGGCCTCGAAATCGGCGGCCGCGTCATCACCAGCGAGCAGGCGCTCGCGCTCGACTACGTTCCCAAGAAGGTCGCCGTGCTCGGCGGCGGCGTGATCGGCGTCGAATTCGCCAGCGTCTGGAAGTCCTTCGGCGCCGACGTCACCATCATCGAGGCGCTCCCGCACCTCGTGCCCAACGAGGAAGAGTCGATCTCCAAGTCGCTCGAGCGCGCCTTCCGCAAGCGCGGAATCGCCTACAAGCTCGGCATCCGCTTCCAGAGCGTCACCCAGGACGAGAACGGCGTTGTTGTCACGCTCGAGAACGGCGACACGATCGAGGCCGAGATCCTCCTCGTCGCCGTCGGCCGCGGCGCCTTCACGGCCGGATTCGGTTTCGAGGAGGTCGGCGTCACCATGGACCGCGGCTTCGTCATCACGAACGAGCGCCTCGCCACCAACATCCCGAACCTCTACGCGGTCGGCGACATCGTCCCCGGCCTGCAGCTCGCACACCGCGGCTTCCAGCAGGGCATCTTCGTCGCCGAGGAGATCGCGGGCCTGAACCCGATCGTCGTCGAGGACATCAACATCCCCAAGGTCACCTACTGTGACCCCGAAGTCGCATCGGTCGGCTACTCCGAGGCGAAGGCCGCCGAGAAGTTCGGTGCGGACCAGGTTTCCAGCTACGAGTACAACCTCGCCGGCAACGGCAAGAGTTCCATCCTCGGCACGGCAGGTTCGATCAAGGTCGTGCGTGTCAAGGACGGCCCCGTCGTCGGCGTGCACATGATCGGCGCGCGCGTCGGCGAACTGATCGGGGAGGGCCAGTTGATCGTGAACTGGGAGGCCTACCCGGAGGACATCGCACCGCTTCTGCACGCTCACCCCACGCAGAACGAGGCCCTGGGCGAGGCCTTCCTGGCCCTGGCCGGCAAGCCCCTGCACGGCTAAGCGGCACACAGATTTTCGGTTCAGAAATTTTCAGACAAATGGTTTTGAAGGAGACAAGCGCATGAGCGAATCCGTTAACCTCCCGGCACTCGGGGAGAGTGTCACAGAGGGTACGGTAACCCGCTGGCTGAAGAACGTGGGAGACCGCGTCGAGGTCGACGAGCCCCTACTCGAGGTTTCCACTGACAAGGTGGACACCGAGATCCCGTCGCCGATCGCCGGTGTGATCGAAGCCATCCTGGTGCAGGAAGACGAGACCGTCGAGGTCGGCACCCCGCTGGTCACCATCGGTGACGGTTCCGGCGCTGCGGCACCCGCCGCCGAGGCGCCCGCCGAGGCAGCGGCTCCGGCCGCAGAGGTTCCCTCCACCGAGGCGCCCGCCCCGGCCGAGGCACCTGCGGCCGAGGCGCCCGCCGAGGCAGCGGCCCCGGCCGCAGAGGTTCC
>NZ_SOHC01000038.1:0-13337 GCF_004403955.1 Cryobacterium sp. TMT1-2-1 | reverse complement strand
GGCCGCCCCGCACCGGCACCGTGCACTGCGCGCTCGGCCGGCTCCCGGCGGAGTGGGTGGCCGGGCCGCCGCAGGCCGGCGACGACGTGACCGTGCTCGTGCGGCCGGAGGAGGTCGAGATCGCCCCGGCGACCGACGAACCCGGCCGCACCGCCACCGTCACGGGCGTGAGCTACACCGGCCACGACGCCATGCTCGACCTGCTTCTGGACGGTGGCCTGCGCATCCGGTCGCGCGTGACCGCGGCCGACCTGCAGCCCGCGGGCGCACGGGTGTCCGTTCGTGTGCGCGGGCGGGTGCTCGCCTACCCGGGGTCGCCCGCGCTTCCCTAGCGGCTGAACCCGGCGGCCCGCACGACACGGGGCCTCGACACGGGGACGAAAGTGCGTGCGCGCCCGGCGGGGGCGGATGTCTCCAGTAGTGTCTGATCGTGGGAGAGAAACGGGCACCATCGAGCGTGAAGCTCATTGCGTTCGCCGTGTTCGCGTCGCTGGCCGTCGTGCTGGTCGTGCGCTCGATCACGCTGCTCGTCATCGGCCCGGCCGAGTTCTGGGTCATCGGCCTGCTCGGGGTGCTCTGCGCCGCGGCGCTCGAGCTCACCTGGGTCAGGGTGGGCACCGTCCCGCACCGCACGCCGGTGGTCAGCCTGCCGATCCTCGCCCTGCCCGCCCTGGCCCCGGCCATCCCCCCGGCAGGCGGCGGCATGGGACTCGTCGTGCTCGGCGTCGCCCTCGCCCTTCTCGTGGAGTCTCGTCGGGTTTCGGTCGCGTTGTACAGCGCCGGGCTCGTCGGCGCCGGCTGTATTGCCGCCGTCCTGGTCTCCGCCGGGATGCTCTCGGCGGGGCTTCCCGAGCTGCTGGCCGTGGCGATCGGGTCAGGCGCCTACGTCGTGTTCATCGTCATCGTCGAATCCCTGCGCCGGCGCTTCACCAGGCCCCAGGTCGACCTCGGCGGCCTGCGGGCGCTGGCTCCCGGGCGTTTCATCGTCGCCGTCGTCGGGTGCGGGGCGCTGGCCTCCGGCCTGGCGTTCTGGAGCGACAATCACGTGCCGATCATCGACTCGGCCACCGAGGCCATCATCGTCGTGCTGCTCGGCCTCGCGGTCACGGCGGTCGGCGTCAAGGCAGCCAACAGCCGCACGGCCATGCGCCGGCTGCTCCGCGGGCTGATCGCGGGCGGCACCAGGCTCATCGAGGGCAACCGCGCTGCTGCGGCCGCCTCGCGGCTTCCCGGTTCCGGCGGGACCTCGGACGCGGATGCCGACGACATCGCCGAGATCCTGTGCCGCGCGGTCGAAGACACGATCGGGGTCGAATCGGTCAGCGTGCGCACGCAACCGCCCCAGCCGGGGGAGCTCGGGGTTCGCGTCTCCCTGGTCGCCGGCCTCAGCCAGTTCGTCGTCGCCGTGCGCGACCCCATGGACGGGGCGTTCAGCGCGGACGACCGGAGCGCCATCGAGACCCTCGCGTACACCGCGGAAGCGGTGGACGAGACGCGCCACAATATCGGCGGCCTGACCGTGCGAGCGAACACCGACCCGCTCACCGGGCTGCCCAACTACGGCTCGTTCCAGGTCGCGCTGGCCAACATCAACGACAACCGCGACTACTCCGAGGCGATCGCGGTGCTCTTCATCGACCTGGACGACTTCAAACGGATGAACGACCGGTACGGCCACGCGGTGGGCGACAGCATCCTGCGGGAAATCGGTCACCGGCTGAGCGATGTGGTGCGCCCGCACGACGTCGTCGCCCGCGTCGGCGGCGACGAGTTCGTGGTCATCCTCACGCACCTCAAGTCGCTGGGCGAGGCGAACATCATCGCCGAACGGATCATGTCGGCCACCGGCGAACCGATGACCGTGGACACAGTGACGGTTCTCCCCGTGGTCAGCATCGGCCTGGCCTACTCCGCGCACCGCGAGACAGACATCACTGAGCTGCTCAAAGACGCCGACCGCAGCATGCTCGCGATCAAGAAGTCCCGGCGACGCGGCGGGCCGTCAAAGGAGAGCAGCATCAACATCTCCGGCCATCGTTCCTCGGAGATGAATGACATCGTCGCCCGCGCCATCGACGAGGACCTGCTCCAGATCGCGTACCAGCCGATCGTCAGCCTCGTCACCGGGCAGATCTGGGCGTTCGAAGCGCTCGTGCGCTACACGCACCCCGAGCTCGGCCCGCTCTCGCCGTCGTCGCTGGTCGAGAAGGCCAAGGGTCTCGGCCGTCTCGACAAGCTGACCCAGCAGGTCGCGGTCAAGGCCATGGCCGCCGCCAACGACTTCCGCCTGATCGAACCCCGGATCGTCTGCATGACCATCAACGTCGAGGCCGGCCAGATCGTGCCCAAGCGGGTCGGCGATTTCGTCGAGGAACTGGCCGAGCGCTACCCCCGCATCTCGCTCTGCCTCGAGCTCAACGAGCGGTCGATGGCCCGCGTCACCCCGGCCATCCGTGCCCAGGCCGACCGGCTGCGCGAACTCGGCCTGATGATCGCGCTCGACGACTACGGCTCCCAGGACTCCTCGGTCGACGCCCTCGTGCGGATGCCGATGGACATCCTCAAAATCGACCGCAGCCTCGTCGACGACCTCGACGACGTGCGCCAGCGCGAGGTGCTCACCGCGCTGCAGGGTTTCGGCGACAACCTCGAGTACTCGATGATCGTCGAGGGAGTGGAAAACCAGGCGATGGCCGACCACCTCGGCGCGCTCGGCATCCGCAGCGCCCAGGGATTCCACTACGGCACCCCGCAGAGCTTCGAGAACACGGTGGCCCGGCTCGAGGAGTTCGGCGCCCGGGCGGTCCTGCCCCGCCGCCTGCCGCCGCTGGTCGACGCCGCCGCGCATGCCGCCGCGCCGGATTCCGCCACGGATGCCGCCGCCCCGGCCGGCGACAGCGACGTTCTGGCGGTTCCCGCGCCGGTCTAACCCGGCCCGGACCCGCCGTCCGTCGTCACCGTGCACGGGGCATCCTGTCACCGCCGATAGAGTGGACGGGTGAATGAACAGGCCCCCATCGACGTCGTCCTCATTGGTGGCGGCATCATGAGTGCCACCCTCGGAACCCTCATCAAGCAGCTGCAGCCCGACTGGAACATCCAGGTTTACGAGCGCCTCGGCGAAGTCGCCGAGGAAAGTTCCAACCCGTGGAACAACGCGGGCACCGGCCACGCGGCCCTCTGCGAGCTGAATTACATGCCCGAGGCGCCCGACGGAACGGTCACCGCCGACAAGGCCGTGGCCATCAACGAGCAGTTCCAGATCAGCCGGCAGCTGTGGGCGCACCTCGTGAAAACGGGCGCGCTGCCCTCGCCGGAGAAGTTCATCAACTCCACCCCGCACATGACGTTCGTGCACGGCAAGGCCAGCGTCGCCTACCTGCGCAAGCGGTTCGCCGTGCTGCGGGGCGAGCCCCTGTTCGCCGGCATGGAGTACAGCGAAGACCGCGAGACGATCGGCACCTGGACCCCGCTGCTCACGAAGAAGCGCCCGGCCGGCCAGAAGATCGCCGCCACCCGCATCGACTCGGGCACCGACGTCGACTTCGGCGCCGTGACCCGCTTCATGTTCGACGACCTGGCCAGGCAGGGCGTCGGCATCCACGTGAACCGCCAGGTCACCGGGCTGAAGAAGCTCCCGGATGGCACGTGGCGGCTCAACCTGCTGCGCCTGGTCGGCCGCAACAAGAGCAGCGTCAACGCCCGTTTCGTCTTCGTCGGCGCCGGCGGCGGGGCCCTGGCCCTGCTGCAGAACAGCGGCATCCCCGAGGCCAGGGGCTTCGGCGGCTTCCCGATCAGCGGGCAGTTCCTGCGCACCACCAACCCGAAGGTCGTCGCCCAGCACAAGGCGAAGGTCTACGGCAAGGCCGCCGTCGGCGCCCCGCCCATGTCGGTGCCGCACCTGGACACCCGCGTCGTCGACGGGGAGTCCTCGCTGATGTTCGGTCCGTACGCCGGCTTCACGCCGAAGTTCCTCAAGACGAGCAGCTGGCTCGACCTCCCGTTCTCCATCCGCCTGCACAACCTCGTGCCGATGCTCGCCGTCGGCTGGCACAACTTCAGCCTCGTCAGCTACCTCGTCGGCGAGGTGCTCGCCTCGCGCAAGAAGAAGCTCGCCGCGCTGCGGGAGTTCATGCCCACCGCCAAGATGGAGGACTGGGAGCTCATCACCGCCGGCCAGCGCGTGCAGGTGATGAAGAAGGATGCCGCCAAGGGTGGCGTGCTCCAGTTCGGAACCGAGGTCATCACCTCCGCCGACGGCAGCATCGCCGGTCTGCTCGGAGCCTCGCCCGGGGCATCCACGGCCGCGCCGATCATGGTCGACCTGCTGAAGCGCTGCTTCCCCGACCAGATCGACGGCTGGGAACCCCGGCTGCGCCAGATGATCCCCAGCTACGGCACGAAGCTCTCGGATGACCCGGCGGCAGCCGCCGCCTCCCTCGCCGAGACCGCCGCCGCCCTGCACCTCACCGCGTAGTCCGGGGGGCATCCTCAGTCGGGATCGTCGAAGCGCCGGGCAGTTCGAGTTTGAGCCCGTTTCGTTCAGCGTCGACGGACGGAACCATCGCGTTGGTCTCGACCAATGCTGCCGTGGCAGCGGCCATGTCTTGGAAGGGCATTGCGTACGCCCATTTCTGCGCGTGCCCAAGTACCGTTACAAGGCCGTGGATGTTGTCGTGTTCCGTTGCCCTGACAAGCGCCGAGAGGTAGTCGTTTCGAAGGATCGTGGGGACGATGATCCGGCTGTGACCTTCTCTGACGAGTTCGCCGTTCATCATGATCCTCGCGGCACGTCCGTTGCCGTCGTCGAAAGGGTGAACCTCGCTCACGAAGAAGATCGTGAAGACAGCGCGCGCGAATGGGTCGTCCAACCCCTCCAGAAGCCCCCACCCTGCGCGAAGTGTTCCCTCAACTTCGTCGGGGGCGACGAACTCTGTCAAGCCTGCACGGTTGGCTCGGAGTTTGAACTGACCGGGCCTCTTATTGGGGCGTCCCTCCATGACGGCACTGTGCCGCCGCTTGAGTGCTTCGATGAACTCGTCAGCGGTGTCGATCACAATCGACATCTCTGACACGTCATTGACGATTCGGAACGTCCCGGCGATGTCATGGGCATCCGCCGGCCTGTCCTCAGGCATTCGATTGTCGAACGCGATACTTGCAGTTTCCTCGATGGTGAACTCTGTGCCCTCGATGAAATTCGAGAAGTAGGCCTCGAAGAACGGCAGAAGCTTTTGTTTGCTGCCTTGAGTGGGCGCGTAGAGCAGACGTGGGCTGATGTTGCTGAGGCCATGCACGACGGTCTCGAAAGCCTCTAGTCGCCGTTGGTCGTATCGGATCTGAGACTGAGCAGCTCTCATCGCTTTGGATTCTGACTTCACGGTGGGCCGCTCACCCCTCGCGGCCTCAAAGAACGCCCGGATTCCCTTCGCGTCCTCCTGATTTCCACGCCGTTCGGCTAGTGCGTCAACTGCTTGTTGCATGCGGGCGAGCTGGTCGCCGTTCCGACTCGAGGCCAGTAGCACGATTCGATCGTGAAGCTCGTTACGGCTGAGCGTTCGAGAGCTCTTGCCGGCGCGCACCCTGCTCACTCGCATGTTGTCCAGCATCGCTCGCTGCTCGGAAGCGCCGAAGACGTTGCCGCCCATTGGTGTGTCCGTGGGCTCTGCTGGTTCGTTTCGACCGTTCGGATAGACAGTCAGCCCTGGAAGACGAATCTCGCGCACGCGGGGGTGCGACACATACAGGGCGCCGTCGACTGGACGCAGGTCAAAGGCGCTTCGGTCGGTGACGACTGCCCCAGGGACAATCGTTCCAACGATCGTCTTCCACTCGCGCGCTACGACGGCCTCAAGCGGCGTGTTGACGTCGTCGGTATAGATGCCAGCTGCGATCCGCCTAATCCGCCCCTCCCGCAGGAGGCGCGTGGGAGCGTTGTCGTTGGGGAAGTCTGATGTCTGCAGGATGGCCACGAATAACTCGGTTTCTGTACGTTATGGACTAATCATATCTCGGAAATTGATAGTTAAGCTCGGGAATTGCATAATAAGCTCCGTACTGCCCCGGCGCCAGCCCCCGAACCCCGAGCCGAGGCGGCCCCTGAATCTGGGATACTTCAGCTGAGGGAGAATCAATGTCGCTAGGCTTACCCGGCCACCTGGTGCAGGCGACACTCAGCCGTGCCCTCGCGCGGGCCTCGCACTGGTTCGGCCTCGTCTGTCTCGCCGGCGCTCTCGTGTCGGTCGTCATGCTCAGCCTCGCGAACGAGACCCCCCGGCTCTGGCTCACGGTGCTCGCCGTGCTCGCCATGGGCGGCGTCCTGGTGCTGCTCGCCCGGCACCGCACCGTGCCGATCACCATCGCCTACCTGCTGCTCGGCACCGGCGGCGTCTACCTCTACTCGGTCACCCTGCTCGACATGCCCGGCGTCTTCCCGGCCTCGAACATGTTCCTGGTCTCGCTGCCGAAGATGGCGATGATCATGGTCGGCGGCGCCGGCTCGAGCGCGTTCGTCGGGGTGATCTGGAGCACACTGGGTTTCCTGCTCGCCGAAGCCACGGTGCTGCTGGCCGTGGTGCACACCCAGGTGCCGTACCGGCCCGACGTGTTCACCGTGTCCACCTACCTCGTGCTCGTCGGCGTGATGCTGCTCGACGGGTTCGCCTTCCGCGCCGGCCGCACCGCCCAGCCGGCGATCCACCGGGCCGTGCGCGACGACCAGGCCCGCCTGCTCCGCAACGACTTCTCCCACCGGGCGATCGCCCGCATGCACGACACCACCGTGGAGCAGCTCGACGCGCTGTCCCGGGCGCAGCCCGGCACGCTCCGCTCGGGCATGCGCGCCGGCATCCGTGACACCCTGCGCACCCTGAACGATTCCACCTGGCTGGAGGATGTCGACGCGCAGTCCACCGACCGGCCGACCGGCGACGACGCCTGGCTGGCAAGTGAGGTCTACCGGGCGATCGACCGGTGCCGCGACCGCGGGCTCGTGATCGCGGTCACGGGGGACCGCGTCGCGCTCGCCCGCCTCGACCCCGCCGCCGACCGGGAGCTCGGCCTGGCCGTGCGGCAGTGCCTCGTCAACGTGATCCAGCACGCCGGCATCGTGGCAGCCGAGGTGATCATCGACGCCGACGACGACAGCGTCTCGGTGATGGTGCAGGATGCCGGCCGCGGCTTCACGGAGTCGGAGAGCGGCCCCGACCGGCTCGGCCTGCGGCAGGCCGTTCGTCACCGGATCGAACAGCTCGGCGGATCCGTCGCGGTGTTCTCCCGGCCCGGCGCCGGCACGTCGGTGCTGCTCAGCGTGCCCGCGGCGCCAGCCCCCGCCGAGCGCGACGAGCAGGTTGCCCCGTGAAATTGATTCCGAGCCCGGCGGAGCGCGCGAACCGCGACCCGTCCAAGGACACCCAGCAGCGGCTCGACCCGCTCGGTGCCCTCGCCGCGTGGCCGCTCGCCCCGATCATGGCCGCGATCTCGGTCGGCAACGCCATCATCGCCACGATCCTGCAGGCCGACCAGATCCAGAGCCAGCCCCTGGCCGCGCTCGCCCTGCTCGCGATGGTCGGGGCCGGAGCCGCGCTCGTGGTCGGCGCCCTGCCGGCGCGGGCGCCGTTCGAACCCGGCATGCACCTGCTCGTCCTCGGCCTGGCCCTCTCCGCATCCGTGTTCGAGCAGGCGAGCAAGTGGGGGCACAATTCCCGGCTCCAGGACGACTTCGGCCAGCTCGGAATCGGGCTGCTGCTGCTCGCCCTCGCCCCGTACCGGCCGTGGCGCCAGATCGCCCTGTCGGGCGCCGCCGCGAGCGTCGTCGTCGGCGCGCTCGCGCTGGCGCAGTCCCAGTACCTGAGCATCATCGTGCCGCCCGGCGTGTACGCGGTCGTGGCGATGACCGTGGTGCTCGCCCCGGCCACCGCCGGCGCCGCCTATTCGCGCCGCATCGTGCGCTCGATCCTGGTCTGGCAGACGGATGCCCGCCGCGCGGACGTCGTGCGCGCGGCGGAGACCCGCGGCCAGGTGGCCCAGTCCGTCGTCGACGAGCAGATCGCGGCCCTCCGCGCCGGCGTCATCCCCCTCCTCACCGCCGTCCTGGAGCGCGGGGCGATCAGCCCGCGGGACATCGAGCGGGCCGGGGTGTTCGCCGCCGACGTCCGCCGCGCCCTCGTCGAGCAGGTCGACAGCACGTGGCTCGACGGCGTCGTCGAGCGCGAGCGCGCCACCCTCACCGAGCGCGGCCTGGCACCCCTGCTCGTCGTCTCCGACGCCGACCGCCGCGCGACCGCGTTCGGGCCCGACCAGCGCGCCGCGACCGCCGCCCTGATCGGCGCCCTCTGCGAGCTGCGGGGCTTCGACCCCGGCAGCCTGGTCGTGCAGGTCACCGGATCCGAGCGGCGGGGCCTCGGCCGCCTGCCCTACCGGGCGATCCCGGCCCGCTACAAGGAACTCCACAACCCGCGTCCCCGGGCCCCGCACGTGGACACCGTGACAGTGCAGGCCGGCGTCGACCTGCCGACCCGCCGGCTGCGCAAAGCGCTTCGGCCCTACCTCGGTGTGCTGCGGGCGGTGTTCGTGCGGGTGCGGGTCAAGGTGCGGCATCCGCTCGTGACCATTACCTTCGATGATGAGCGGGTTAACACCGACCCGGACGTCGCCGAGATCGGACAACCGCAGTAATGGCCAAACTTTACTTCCGCTACGGCGCCATGAACAGCGGCAAGAGCACCTCGATGCTGCAGGCCGCTTACAACTACGAGGAGCGCGGCCACCGCGTGCTGCTGGCCAAGCCGTCGATCGACACGAAGGGCGACATGGGCATCCTGTCGCGCCTCGGCGTCGCCCGGCGGGTGGACTTTCTGCTCACCCCCGACGCGGATGCCTTCGCCCTGTTCCAGCAACACCGCGCGCAGACCCTGGCCGAGTCGGGCCTCGACGTGAGCTCGCTGCTCGTGGACGAGGCGCAGTTCCTCACCGAAACGCAGGTCGACGACCTGCTCCGGATCGCAATCCTCGAGAACGTGCCCGTGCTGGCCTACGGCATCCGCACCGACTTCCAGACCGTCGCGTTCCCCGGCAGCCGGCGCCTGCTCGAGGTCGCGCACAGCCTGGAAGAGCTGAAGACCATCTGCCGGTGCGGGCGCAAGGCCGTCTTCAACGGCCGCCGGATCGACGGGGCGTTCGTGTTCAGCGGCGACCAGGTTGCCATCGACGGGGCCGAGGTGACGTACGAGTCGCTCTGCGGCTCCTGCTACCTCGAAGAGAGCGGCGGCGTGCTGAACAACCGCCGCCGCGAAACCCTGCGCTAAACCCTGCCCGGAACCCGTAACCCGGCGCCGGCCATCCGGTCAAAAAGAGGGCGAACCGGTTAAATGGGAAGAGGCGCTCACCGCCGAGCCTCCGCCTAAGAGCGGTGGAGCGATGCGAGCGCCCCGGCCCCCCCAGGGTTTCCCCGCCTTCAGCCTAGAGAGCCCAATAAAAGAGCAAAAGCCGTCACTTGTGGGGGCACGACCTGGTAGTAGTCTGCAGACAAGGGGGAACATCGGATGTCGCAATACCGCGTTGCCCTCATCGACGATCACGAAATCGTCGCCCACGGATTCGCCAACTTGTTCGCGACCCTCCCCGAGATCCTGGTCGTGGCGACCGTCACGACCGTGGCCGATCTCCTGGCGTCGGAGGCCGCCGCCGAGCCCATCGACCTGGTCATCCTCGACCTGCGCCTGTCCGACGGCTCCACCGTGACCGGCAATGTCGACCGGTTGCGTGCGGCGGGCGCGCAGGTGCTCGCGTTCACCGGCGGCGACGACGCCCAGCTGATGCGCTTCGCCGCCCGCAGCGGCGTGCTCGGCGTGGTGCTCAAGTCGGAGTCGGTCGGCGTGCTGCTCGACGCGGTCACCCGCGCCGCGGCGGGGGAGCCGATTGCGTCGACGGAGTGGGCCGCGGCCCTCGACGGTGACCCCGACCTGTCCGATGCGGGGCTGAGCCCGCGCGAACGCGAGGTTCTCTCGCTCTACGCCGCCGGGGCGAAGGCGCCGCTGGTGGCCTCGCACACGGGCCTGTCCGAGCTGACCGTCATCGACTACATTCGTCGGGTGCGTTCGAAGTACGAGCGGGTCGGTCGGCCCGCCAACACGAAGATCGACCTCTACATTCGTGCCCTGGAAGACGGCATCCTGCCGCTCCCCGCGCAGTCGTGACCGCAGCATCGTGACAGTACAGACGGAAGCCACGCGACCCGCGTCGCCGGACAGCCCGGATGCCGCGCCCACCGTGGCCGCGCGCCTCGCGCGTACCCCGCGTCCCGCGCCGCCGGCAACCCGGGCCCGCATCCGGCCCGCGTCGGAACGCTTGGCCCGCACGCTCTTCGCCGGCCTGGGCGTCACCGCGCTCGCCTTCGGGGCTCTGTCGGTGGACTCGTTCCTCACCCAGCGGTGGAGCCCGGCGCCGGCGCTGGCGATCGCGGCCTGGCTGGTCTTCTTCGGGGTTCCGATCCTGGTCGGTATTTCCTCGTTCTGGGCGCCCCTGCGGTTGCTGCGCGGCATCGCGATCGGCCAGAGCGTCGTCTTCTTCGCCATCATCGGGTTCTGGTTGCTGTTCCGGGCCGAGTCCCTCCCGGCGGGTGCCGACATCCCCTGGGTGATCTCATACACGGCGGGTCCGACGATGGCGGTGGCGGTCATCGCGGCCGACCGGGTGGCGTGGATCCACATGGTGGGCGTCTGCCTGGCCAGTGGGTTGCTGCGGGCGGTCACGTCGGCCGATCCGAATCCCGTTCTCGTCGGAGTGCAGGACGGCCTGTATGCGGTCCTGGCGCTGACGGTGTTCGTCGGCCTGTTCACCGTGTCGCGGCGGAGGGCGGCCAGCGTCGATGCGGCCGAAGTCTTCGCCAACGCGGATGTCGCGGAGGCGGCCGCCCGCGTCGCCCGCACGCGGGAGCGGCTCACCATCGACGCGCTCGTGCACGACGGCGTCATCTCGACGCTGCTGATGGCCGGGCACGGCCGGGTGCCGCCCCGGGTGCTCTCGAGGCACGCCGCCGACACCCTGATCCGACTCGACGCGCTGCGCGCGCCGGTTCCCGACCGGCCGGTATCGGGCGTCGAACTCGAGCGCCGCCTCGAACGGCTGGTTACCGAGCTGGCCCCGGATGCGAGCATCCGGTCGGACCTCGACGCCGACCTCCGGGTGCCCGCCGTCGCCGCCTCCGCGGTGCTCGGCGCCGTCGGCGAAGCTCTGCGCAATTCGGAGGCCGCGGCCGGGGCCGGGCACGACGGTTCCGTCGTGCGCACGGTGATCGTGCAGGCGCGGTCCGGTGGCCTCCGGGTCGAGGTGCTCGACGACGGGGTGGGCTTCGACCTCAGCGCCGTCCCGCCCGAGCGGCTGGGCATCACCGAGAGCATCCTCGGACGGATGGCACGTGTCGCCGGAGGGTCCGCAGCCGTGCGGTCCTGGCCGGGTGCCGGAACCGAGGTGGTGGTGTCGTGGACCCCGTGACCCCCGTACAATCTGTGGTCCCCGTGACGCCGCTGACCCCCGTAAGCCCTGCGGCCCCGGCGGACCCCGCGGCCCATATGACGGTGGTTGGCGCCCGGCTCGCGCCCATGGCGCGGCTGCCCCGGCGGCTGGCCCTCTTCATCACTGCGCTCTTCGTCGCGGTGCACGCCCTCCTCGCCTTCGCCGCACGCGATCCCGGGTCCAGCCTCCTGCTCACCGCAATCAGCTTCGTGTCGGTCTCGGCGGCTGCCGTGTGGCTCGGTTTGTCCCGGCCCAACCGCGTGCCGCTGCCCCGCACATTCAGCATCTTCGCGCTGTCCGCGGTAGCGGTCATCGTGACCTCGATGCACGTTTCGCCGTTGGCCCCGGGGCCCTTTGCGCACTGGCACCTGGGCGCCGTCACATTCGTGCTCGTGGTGTTCTCCGTGCGCGGCCGTCTGGGTGCATCGTGGCTCGCATACCTGGTGCTCGTGGGGATTGTGATCGTGTGGGCGATGTCGTACGGGCTCACGGCGGCTGACGGCGTGGGGCTCGTGCTTCGTCACGCGGCCACGCTGCTGGCCGCAACGCTTTTCGCCCTGGGGCTCAGGCGGTCCGCTGAAGCGCTCAAGGTGCTGCACCGTGAGCGCACCGAGCGCGCGGTGGTCGACGCGACGGCCGTGGCGGCGATCGAGGAACGCGAGGCGCACCTCGCCCGGGTAAACGGACTCGCCCGCCCCACCCTGGACCTTCTTGCCCGCTCGCACGAACTCGACGACGAGCTGCGGGCCGAATGCCTGCTCGTCGAAGCGACCCTGCGCGACGCCATGCGCGGACGAGCCTTGTTCCTCGGCCCCGTGACCCGGGCGGCGCGGGCGGCACGGATCCGCGGGGTCAAGGTGACCCTGCTCGACGACAGCGGCGACGCGCCGCCCGCCGAGCTGGCCGCCGTGGCTGCTGCCGTCGCGGGGGAGCTGAGCGTGCTTTCCTCGGGTCGCCTCACCGCCCGGGTGCTGCCCGCCGACCGGCCGGTCATCGCGACGATCGTCGTCGAGGCGACGGAACACCGGATCCTGATGGTCACGCCCGGCGGCGACATCCGCGAGGGATAACGCATCGGCGTCGACGGTTCGGTCGGCCGCCGAGTCGTGCAGCCTAGGTCCGTTCGGGCTTCGTCGTGTCGTGCCCTGCTGCCGGGTAGGTCTCGGTGGAGGGCAGGGCCTCGATGGCGGGGAGGGTGACGGGGGAGCCGAGGTGCAGGGCCGCTTTGCTGGCGAGGCGGATCGGGGTTTGGTCGGGGTCTTTCCCGGGTGGGGGAACGAGCCAGTAGGTTCCGGTTGCCTCTCGTTTGATCGTCCAGCCTTCGTTATGGAGGCGGAGATGGTCTGGTCTGCAGAGCAGGATGCCGTCGGCGATGTTGGTGAGGCCGACTNGAGGCCGACTTTGGCGAGCCATTCGTTGATGTGATGCGCTTCTGTCCAGGAGGGGGGTTTGTCGCAGCCGGGCCAGAGGCAGCCGCCGTCGCGGACGGCGAGGGCGAGTTTTTGGCGTTCGGTGAAGAGGCGTTTTTCCCGGCCGATGTCGACGACCTGGTCGTCGTCGAAGGCGATGGCGGTGAATCCGTCGCAGAGGTGCCGGTCGATGTCGGTTTGGGGGATCGGGTCGGGGTGGCCCTCGATCGCGCCGTGGTCGTGGAGTGCGCCGTGGTCGGTCGTGCTGCCGTTCCCGGTCGTGGTGCCGGGGGTGGCCCGTTGTACGACCACTCTTGCGGTGGGCCGGGAGCCGGAGAACACGGTGCCGGGGTCGGCGTTGACGGCGATGTGGATGAGTTCGATGAGGGTTTCGGCGTGGATTTGGTTGGTGCT
>NZ_SOHC01000054.1:0-42157 GCF_004403955.1 Cryobacterium sp. TMT1-2-1 | reverse complement strand
ATTCGATCCGAGCCCACTGGTCATCGGTCAGGAGAGCAGTACGAGACATTCCTCCACCCTCCCAAACGAATCACGATTCGATTAGGAGACACGCCCTAGCCCCGGTTTTGTTGTTCAGTCAGCTTCACTGCGAGCAGGTTTGCGGCTTCTCCCGGTGTCAGAGTCAGAATGCTGGCCTCGTCCACGCCGAGTTCGCTGAGTGCTCGGATGAGGTAGAGCGGCAGAGCGTTATCGGCGCACTGGTTCTTGGGTGCGCCCCGATCGGGGAGCCGCCCTTTGCGGACGCACGCCCAGAAGATATCCACGGTCACTTCGAGCTGCTCTCGTAAGATATGTGACCACATGCTTGGAGAGTATGTCGATTTGTCGAGGGGCTTCGAGATGCGGGTTCGAAGGATTCGCCCGTCCCATAGCGTCAACTCGTACGTGCGATGGTGCGATACCGGCCGGCCCGTAGCTCCGCGAACGATGCTCCAGCCTTCTCCCTCGCAGAACTCGTCGTGGTGCTCACGCGTGGCAGCCGGGTGCTTACTCACCACCGCACTCAAGCCAATCGAGGAGCTGATCCTCGTCGGAGAGCTTGATCAGCTGAACGAGCGCCCAATTGGCCGTGTGGTTGGGTGCACCCTGGAGCCGGTCCTCCCAATCATCCGCGTATTCCCGCAGTGACAGAGCGAGGTCTGCGAGAGCGCCAGAGATATCCTCGCCCTCCGAGACAAAGGGGCGGTCCTGCATGAGGGCGATCGTACGCCCGTCCTCCCTGTACACCTTCACACGGGGCGAGACCGTGCGGTGGAAGTATCCGCGGAGCTTCTCGGCCGGCATAACTGCCGACAAGTGGGCGTCGCGGAGCACGGTAACGATGCGCCCCTGCTCAGTGGCGTCGAGGACGTCCTTGAGGTGCAGACGTGCGTCAGTGAACGAGCCGTAGTCGGCTGTGATTGGCATGGCTCTTCTTCTCCGTTGGGGACGTACATGAAGTACATCACGTACATCGTAGCGCGTCCAGCCGGCTACCGGGCGAGCAGCATCTGCCGGAAGAACGCAGCCAGCGCCGCGGTCGCCGTCAGCGGCAACACGTTCGCCACGTACTGGTCCGGACGCACCACCACAACCGCGCCACCGCGGTTGATGCCGCGGAGCTCGAAGATGTCGTGCTCCGGGTCTGCGGCGTACACCTTCTCGTAGTCGATCAGCGCGAACGGACCGGTCTTCGGCAGGAACGCGCCGGGAACCCGGCCGATGTCCACGCCGGCGTGCGCCTGCTGGTAGACCACCTTGACGTCGAAGACGCTGTCGATGTCGCTCCCCGCGGGAGTGTGCACGAGAAGCGGCGAATCAGGCGAGGTCTGCATCCAGTGCGCCCAGTCCGCCAGCGCCGAGGGCTCACCGGATGCGGCGGCATCCGCGAACGCGTACGCGCGCCAGCGCCCATCGGCGCGGTGGTGGTGCCCCAGCTGCACCGGGTTGGCGTCCGCGACGCGAACCACCGGGGCGGACTTGAAGCGCTTGCCGACCGGGAACCCGGTGGCGAGTTCCTGGTGGGTCGACTCGCCAATCAGCATCGACGCCGGGTACTGCGTCATGAAACCGGCAGGGAACTCGGCGGTCTTCGTGTAGAACTCCTCCAACGGCACGTCGAGCTCCTCCGGCTTTTTCGCCATCAGGCTCGACCACTCCTTGTCGAAGTCGATGAGGTTCCTGGCGATGACCTGACGCTCGGCCGAGTAGGTGCCGAGCAGGGTTTCGGGGCTGCGGCCGTCGAGCACATGGCCGAGCTTCCAGCCCAGGTTGAAGCCGTCCTGCATCGAGACGTTCATGCCCTGGCCGGCCTTGGCGCTGTGCGTGTGGCACGCGTCACCGGTGATGAAGACGCGCGGCGTGTGGGTGCCGATCTCGTGGGGGAGCACGTCGTCGAATCGGTCGGTGAGACGATGGGCGACCTCGTACACGCTGTGCCAGGCGACGTTCTTCACGTCCAGCGTGTAGGGGTGCAGGATCGCGTTCGCTTTCCCGATGATTTCGTCGATCGTCGTTTTTCGCACGGCCCCATTGTCGTCGTCGGCCACGTCGCCCAGGTCGACGTACATGCGGAACAGGTAGCCGCCCTCGCGCGGAATGAGCAGGATGCTTCCGCCCGAGCCGGACTGGATCGCGCATTTCGTGCGAATGTCCGGGAAGTCGGTGACCGCGAGCACGTCCATGACCCCCCAGGCGTGCTTTGCCTGGTCGCCGGCGAGCGTGCAGCCGATGGAGTCGCGCACGCCACTGCGGGCACCGTCGGCGCCGACCACGTATTTGGCGTGAACGGTGCGCTCCTGTCCCGCCCGTTCCCCGGTGGTGTGCGCGAGCGTCACCGTGACGGGATATTCGCCCTCGTTGCTATTCGACAGGCCGCGGAACTCCAGGCCGAAATCAGGCTTCATTCGCGTCGGCGAATTGGCCATCACCTCGGCGAAGTAGTCCAACACGCGCGCCTGGTTGACGATGAGGTGCGGGAACTCGCTGATGCCGGTGGGGTCATCCACCGCGCGAGCGGTGCGGATGATGCGCGACCGGTCGCTCGGGTCCGGCTTCCAGAATGCCATCTCGGTAATGCGGTAGGCCTCGGCGATGATGCGCTCCGCGAAACCGAACGCCTGGAAGGTCTCGACGCTGCGGGCCTGGATACCGTCGGCCTGCCCGATCGGAAGGCGTGCGCCGCGGCGCTCCACGATACGAGTCGTGATACCCGGGAACTGGGAGAGCTGGGCTGCGGTGATCATGCCCGCTGGGCCCGTTCCGACGATGAGCACGTCGACATTCTCGGGGAGCTCGTCGGGACGGTCGAGGCCGACCCCTGCGGCGTCCTGGATGCGCGGGTCTGTGGATACGTATCCGTGGTGGTGGAACTGCACGGCTTCCTCACTTCGTTGTGGGCGAATCGGACATCACTGTCGCTGTATCTTCGATAATCCAACGCGCAGTTCTTTTGTCGCTTTCTGAATCGTATATCATCTGGCTGGCCGCGGTGCTGTGCGACGAAGACGCGCCCGAACAACGCCCGGGACTGGTGCCGAGGCGCGGGGGTGTCGCTTTGCGGGCACTGCGGCTATCTTTATGCCGATGGAGTAGTCAGGAAGACCTCGTGGAAACGGAGGATCGGATGGGTACGGACAGCCGGGCACGGGTGATCGTGCGAGAGGGACCATGGGGATTCGTCTTCTTGTTGGCGTACATCGGAGCCGCCATCTACTTCATCTCGATGTCAAGCGGATCATTCTGGGGCGTCATCCTCGGACTGCTCCAGGCGGCCGTCTGGCCGGTCTACGTCATCTACCACGTGTTGGTGCTGATCGGCGCCTGATCGCCCCGCCTGAGCCCAGGCTGCTACCCGTGCCTTTCCGCAACGGGTTCGTCGCAGCGCGGTAGCCTGTCGGCCATGAGCCTCGACCCCGCCCTGCTCGACTGGATGCTCGACGCCGACCCGGCGCTGCGCTGGCGGGTCGAGCGCGACCTGGCCGGCGCGCCACCCGACGTGTGGGGCGCGACCCGGGCCCGAATCGCGACGGAGGGGTTCGGTGCGCGGCTGCTCGCGCTGCAGGAGCCGGACGGGCAGTGGGCGGGCGGGGCGTACTTCCCGAAGGACTTCGACTTCGAGGGCCCCGAGGCGGCCGATGACGCGGGACAGCCGTACACCGCGACGACGTGGTCGCTCAACGCGCTCCGCGACTGGGGCCTGGATGCCGCCGTCCTGGCCGGCACGGCCGACCTGCTCGCCGCGAACAGCCGCTGGGAATACGAGAACCTGCCGTATTGGGGAGGCGAAGTCGACTGCTGCATCAACGCGTTCACGCTCGCCAACGGCGTCTGGCTCGGGGCGGATGTCTCCGGCATCGCCCAGTGGTTCCTCGACCACCAGATGGCCGAAGGCGGCTGGAACTGCGAGTGGGTCGAGGGCTCGACCCGGTCGTCATTCCACTCCACGCTCAACTCGCTGAAGGGCCTGCTGTACTACGAGGCTGCGACCGGAGGCAGCGACGCGCAGCGCGCTGCCCGACGAGCCGGTGAGGAATACCTGCTGCAGCGTCGGCTGCTGCGCCGGCTGTCCACCGGCGAGCCCGTCGCTCCATGGGCGACGCGGTTCGTGTACCCGTTCCGCTGGTTCTACAGTGTGCTGAACGCGGCGGACTACTTCCGGGCGGCGGCGCTGCACGACGGGACGGCCCCCGATCCGCGGCTCGCCGACGCCATCGAGGTAATCCGCGCCGCCCGGCGCCCCGACGGCACCTGGCTGCAGGAGCGCCGCCACCCCGGGCGGGTGTGGTTCGAGGTCGATGTGCCGGCCGGCGAGCCGTCCAGGTGGCTCACGTTCTACGGCACGCGGGTGCTCGAGTGGTGGGATGCTTCCTTAGCTTCCGGGTCCTGAGATTCTGGGTTCGAAGACCACCACGGCCGTCTCCGTCGGCCGGCGGCGGGCGTAGCCGTCGAGATCCTTGTCGAGTGACCGCCAGAGGTCCCAGAGCCGGGCACGCTCCGCCCCGGTCGCGGCGTGGGCGACGACCTCACGGGTCCCGTCGGTGAGCTGCACCCGGGCCTGCGGGTGCGCCTGCAGGTTCAGCCACCACGCGGGTTCTCCTTCGCCCCAGCCGTTCATCGCCATGGTCACCAGGTTCGGGCCGTCCTCGAAATAGCCGACGATCACCGAGCGCTCCTGACCGCTGCGGCGCCCGATTGTGGTCAATCGCAGTGCGCCCCAACGCTCGGCCCGAGCGGGCCACAGGCCGCGACGCCCGCCGGTGAACCGGACCAGGGCCCGGTGCACCTTCCAGAAGAGCACGATGAACCATCGCGGCTGAAGTCGCGGGGTCCGTTCGCTCTCACCAGGCATCCTGATCAGCCCCTTCCGTCGTCGACACCGGTCATGGTAGCGGGGTCTGGTCACCCGCGCGCCCTGCCTGGAGGCGACGTCACGGCATGTAGTCCCGGTCGGCCGTTCCTCGTGGTGCCTGCCGGCGAGCATGAACAACTGCGGTGTATTGTGCGGCCGCCGCGGGCCGGTTGCCAGCTTGAGGCAATAGGTTTTTTCCATGGATAGGATCGCCCTTCCCCTGGATTGGATTGCCAATGAAATGCCCCACCGATGACACTCTCCTGGTCATGACAGACCGCTCGGGGATCGAAATTGACTACTGCCCCCAGTGCCGGGGTGTGTGGTTGGACCGTGGCGAACTCGACAAGATCATCGAGCGATCTTCGATCGCTGCCGTGCCGCAGGCATCCGCCCAGCCTCCAGCCGGCTACCCGGCGAACGACGGCTGGTCACGCGGCCGCACGGACGACGCACACGGCCAGTCCCACGGCGGTTACTCGGACGGGCGAAAGCGCAAGAAAGAGAACTGGCTCAGCGAGCTCTTCGATTGAGCCGAATCCGGCAATCACCAGGGCAGCGATCGAATCCGCCCACCCCCACCCCCGCAGAGAGTTGAGCAGCAGTCCACCGAGGTGCGCTGCGGACAGTAGCTGCACATCAGGGTCTGCTTCGAGTCCGCCACGGCCGACGCCGACCCCAGCTCACGGCCGGTGCGGCGCTCCAGCCAGCTCAGCACCGGCATGACGGCAGCCAGCGCGATCCCGACCGGGCTGTGCTCCGCTTCGCGAAGGCCAGAGATCGACGGGTCGGCATCGACAATCACGTGGGCGGCCAGGCCGAAGAACGCGTACGCGATGACGCGTTTCGTTTTCGGGCGGATCGGTGTCGCGAACGTCGACGACCATGCACTGACTATACAGTCACCACTGATCTGTGGAGGCCTCACCGCCAGGTGCGCCGTGCGTCGGACTAAGACCGTCTGAGCCGTGCCGCAGCCGCTTCCCGCACGACGTGCGTGAGGCCGTCGAGCAGGGGAGAGGCGAGGTTCCACCGCTGCCAGTAGAGCCGAACGTCGACCGGATGCTTCGGCGCGAGCTCCACGAGGGCGCCGGCGCGGAGGTGGGCGTCGGCCTGCTGCTCGGGCAGAAGACCCCAGCCGAGTCCAAGCACAATCGAGCGGGCGAAGTCGGCGGAGGTCGGGATGAGGTGCCGAGGTCCGGACGGCTCGCGGCCGGTTGCCGTGCGCACAAAATCGCGCTGCAGCTCGTCCTTCCGGTCGAAGTCGACGACTGGGATGCGGTCGAGGTCGGCGAGGTCGCCGCGGGGGTTCCAGCGTGAGAGGAAGGCGGGGGAGGCGACGGCCTTGTAACGCATGACCCCGAGCAGACTCGACGTGCATCCCTGCACGGCCTGTTCCGCCGCTGTCACTGCGGCCATGACGGTGCCGGAGCGAAGGAGGGAGACGGTGTACTCCTCATCGTCACGGTGCACGTCGAAGATGGCGCCGAAGCGCTCGTGGGCGGTTGCGAGGGCGGGCAGGAACCAGGTCGCGAGTGAGTCCGCATTGACGGCGACGGCGATCGAGTACGTCGCCTGTTCCTGGCCGTCCTCGCCCAGATCCCGGCGAAGGTCTTTGCCGAGTAGATCCACTTCGCGTGCGTAGCGCGCCACGCTTTCGCCCGCGGCGGTGGCCCGGGCGGGATTCGTGCGTTGCACGAGCAGCTGCCCGGTCGCCTCCTCCATCGCCTTGATGCGCTGGGATACTGCAGAGGCGGTGACGTGCAGGCGCACAGCGGCGGCGTCGAACGTGCCCTCGTCAAGGACCGCCACGAGGGTCCGCAGATGTTCGAGGGAATACGACGGCATTAGCTCTCCTAACGGTGAGTAAGAAACATTAGCTGTTCTGTCGTCAGGCGGCTGAGTAGGGTCGAGGAATAATGCAGATCGTGATTGCGCCCTTGTTGATGGGCCTCGGAACCGGGCTCGCCCTCATCGTCGCCATCGGGGCCCAGAACGCGTTTGTTCTGCGGCTCGGCATCGCCGGCCGGGGCCGGGAGATCCTCGCCGTCGTCGCTATCTGCGCCGCATCCGACATCGCGCTCATCGCCGCCGGGGTGCTCGGCATCGGTTCCGTGGTCGAGCGCTTTCCCGTGGCGCTCATCGTGCTGCGCTTTGTCGGCGCTGCCTTCCTGATCGGCTACGGAGTGCTGGCCGCTCGCCGCGCGGTGCACCCAGGTGCGCTGCGCGTCGACGACGGCGCGGTGCCGCCGGCTCCGGGCGCTGCCGAGGCTCAGGGCGGCAGCACGCTGACCGTCGAACGCCCAATCCGTCTCCGCGCAGCGGTGGTGACCGCACTGGCTTTCACCTGGCTCAACCCGCACGTGTACCTCGACACCCTGATTTTCGCCGGATCGATCGCCAACCAGCAGGGTCCTGACCTGCGCTGGTGGTGGGCGGCCGGCGCCATGATCGCGAGCCTCGTCTGGTTCTTCGCCCTTGGCTTCGGCGCCCGCCTGCTCCGGCCGATCTTCGCTCGTCCGGGGGCATGGCGCGTTCTGGACATCTGCATCGCAGTGGGAATGATCGGCCTCGGGCTTGGCCTCGCAATCGCCGGCTGACCGACCGAGCCTGCCGGCATCCGAACCCCTTGCGGCACCACGTCAGGAAAGCTAAAGTACAACCAAATGGTTGTAGAAAGCGTAGTGGACGACGAAGCGGACCGCATCTTTCATGCGCTCGCTGATGCGACGCGCCGGGACATCGTGGTGCGTGTCGTCCAGCAGGAGCAGTCGGTGTCGACGCTCGCCGCAGGCTATGCCATGAGTTTCGCGGCGGTCCAGAAGCACGTGGCGGTGCTCGAGCGGGCGGCCCTGGTCGTCAAGGAACGCCGGGGGAGGGAGCAGATCGTGCACGGAAACCTCGAAACCGTCCGCCGGGCCACCCGCCTGCTTCAGCGCTACGAGGAACTCTGGCGGTATCGCGTGCAGAACATCAGCAGCATCCTGTCCGAGGACCGAGAAGAAGACCGAGTTGAAGACCGAGTTGAAGACCGAAAAAAGGAAAACGAGTAAGGGAGAAAGTTCATGACTGTCGTCAGTTCACACAAAGACCCGGAGGCGCTGACCCTCACGTTCGTGGCCGAGTTCGACGCGAGCGTGGAACGGGTGTGGCAGGTGTGGGAGGATCCCCGCCAGCTCGAGCGGTGGTGGGGCCCGCCCACGTGGCCGGCCACCTTCGACCGGCACGACTTCGTGCAGGGTGGCCGGTCGAACTACTACATGACCGGCCCCGATGGCGAGAAGGCCCGCGGCTGGTGGGTGATCACGTCGATCCAGCCGCCGCGCCGGCTGGAGTTCGACGACGGTTTCGCCGACGAAAACGGTGAGCCCGTCGGCGACATGGGCGCCACCCACGGTGTCGTGACGTTGGAAGCATCCGAGGTTGGCACCCGGATGACCGCCGTCACCACGTTCGAGAGCGTGGAGCAGCTCGAGAAGATGTCGGCCATGGGCATGGAGGAAGGCATGCGGGAGGCGCTGGGCCAGATCGATGCGCTGCTGGCCGAAGTGAGGGCCTGACCGGTCCGGTCAGGCCTGGGCGTCTGCGGCCACCTCGACCGGGCGGCCTTCCTGCAGGGCGCGCAGGGCCGGGATGCCGACCGGCTCGGCCGAAAGCAGGGGGACAACGGCCAGCCTGTCCGCGTAGCGGCTCTGCACCTGGTCGATCTCTGCCAGCTCGTTCGCGGCCCGCGCCCGGAGGAAGGGGGAGTCCGGCGCCGCGGCCGCGATCGAGTTGTTGATGATCCAGGCCCACGGCGTGATGCCGGCGCGGCGCAGGTCTTCCTGCAGCTCGGCTGCCTCGAGCACCGGGGTGGTCTCGGCGAGGGTGACGAGCAGCACCTTCGTCTGCTCCGGGTCCTGCAGCTTCATCATCGGGGTGGTGAGGTGCATGGTGCTGCCGACCTGGCGCTTGACCTCCCGGTCGTAGGAGCCGGTCGCGTCGAGGAGGAGCAGGGTGTGGCCGGTCGGCGCCGTGTCCATCACCACGAATTTGCTCTTCGCCTCCCGGATGACGCGGGAGAACGCCTGGAACACGGCGATCTCCTCGGTGCACGGGGAGCGGAGGTCCTCCGCCAGCATGGCCAGGCCCTGCTCGTCGAGGTGGGCGCCCTTGCTGCGCATGACCGAGTCGGTGTAGCGCTGGATCTCTACGGCGGGGTCGATGCGGGAGACTTCGAGGTTGTCGGCGCCGCCGTGGAGGGTGTCGGCCAGGTGCGCAGCGGGGTCCGTCGTCGTCAGGTGCACCGGGAGTCCGCGATCGGCGAGTGCGACGGCGATGGCTGCCGCCATGGTGGTCTTGCCGACGCCGCCCTTGCCCATCAGCATGACGAGCCCGTGGCCTGCGGCGGCGATGTCGTCAACGAGGGCCGACAGCGGCGCGTCCGGCGTGACCAGCGAGGCATCCGCGGGGTCGGTGGGGGAGTTCCCGGGCTGGAGCAGGCTCCGCAGGGCGGGCAGGCCCACCATGTTGTTGCTCTTCAGGTCGATGTGGTCCGTCGGCAGCGCTTTCACGGCCTCGGATATGTCCGCGAGGGCGAGGCGTTCGCGGCTGTGGATGGACGTCGCCAGGGGGTCGGTCCCCGCGACGTCGGCGGGAAGGATGCCGTTGACGACCAGATACTGGTTGCCCATGCCGATCGCGGCCAGTTCCGTGTGGGTTCGGGCTGCCTCCTGCAGCGTGGACTGCTGGGCCCGGGCGACCAGGACCAGCCGGGTGCGCGCCGGGTCGGCGAGGGCGGAGACGGCTTCGGCGTAGATCGCCCGCTGCTTTTCCAGCCCGGAGAGCGGGCCCAGGCAGGAGGGGTCACCCTTGCCTTCGTTGAGGAAGTCCGTCCAGGATCCCGGCAGCCGCAGGAGCCGGATCGTGTGGCCGGTCGGCGCGGTGTCGAAGATGATGTGGTCGTAGGCGGCGGTCCAGGCGGCATCCGTGAGGAGGTCGGTGAATTCGTTGAACGAGGCGATTTCGGTGGTGCAGGCGCCGGAGAGCTGTTCCTCGATCGAGGCGACGGCCGCGGCCGGAAGCACGCCGCGCACCGGTCCGACGATGCGTTCCCGGTACTGCTCCACGGCCTGCTCCGGATCGATTTCCAGGGCGGACAGACCCGGCACGGAGTCGATCGGGGTGACGGTGTTGCCGATGGTGACGCCGAAGACCTGGCCCACGTTGGAGGCCGGGTCGGTGCTGACGAGCAGAACGGATGCCCCGGCATCGGCCAGACGCACGGCCGTCGCGCAGGCGACGGAGGTCTTGCCGACCCCGCCCTTGCCGGTGAAGAAGAGGAAGCGCGGGGCGGCGTCGAGGAACTTCAGAGCAGTCATTATCGTTCTAGCAGCAGCTGGTTCCGCCGCAGCAGGCGGAATCGCCTTGTTCCGTGGCGGCGGCCGCGGCGGTGGCCGTGGCGGTGGCCATGGGCAGCAATCGTGCCGCGGGGACCGGGGCAACGGCAAGGCCGGCCCAGCGGGCCAGCTCGGCGCGGGTCGGGTAGCGGCCGGTCAGCACGGTGGCGCCGTGGACGAGCACGACGGGGAGCCCTTCCTCGCCGGCCGTGTGCAGGAAGGTGCGGGCGGTGTCGTTTTCGGCGAAAGCCAGCGGCTCCTGGGCGAGGTTGAACCGTGCGACGTCGCCACCTTCGGTGCGTACCCAGTCCATGTCGGCCGAGAACGTGATGAGCTGCTGGTCGACGTCCACGCCGCAGATGCCCGTGCCGCAGCACAGACCGGGTTCGAAGATCTGGATGTTAGTCATGAGTCAACCGTTCCTTAGTCGCCGTTGTCAGAGACAGAATGCTCGTGGTGGCGGTCTACCCACTATATCGACGGTTGTCGATGCAGCGCAACGTGTGGACCTGCCAATCGCCGGTGTACTTCAGGCCGGGGAGGCCGTCCGCCGTGAGGGGACTCAGACCGTGACGGATGGCGCCGCCTCGTGTCGCTCGTACGAGGCCAGTCCGTGCGCCGAGAGGTAGTGTTCGGCGTCCAGGGCGGCGGCGCAGCCCGTGCCGGCGGCGGTGACCGCCTGGCGGTAGCGGCGGTCGACCAGGTCGCCGCAGGCGAAAACGCCGGGAAGATTCGTTTCGGTGGTCGGGTGGCCCACGAGCACGTAACCGTCGGCGTCGAGGTTCACCTGGCCGGTGACGAGTTCGCTGCGAGGGTCGTGCCCAATCGCGATGAACAGCCCGGTGGCACCCATCGCGGAGAGCTCACCGGTCACGGTGTCGCGCAGCGTCAGGCCGGTCAGAGTCTCGTCGCCGGTGGCCTCGACGACTTCGCTGTTCCAGCGGGGGTGGATCTTCGGATTCGCCAGGGCGCGTTCCTGCATGATCTTCGAGCCCCGGAACGAGTCCCGGCGGTGGATCAGGGTCACGGAGTCGGCGAAGCGGGTGAGGAACATGGCTTCCTCCAGCGCGGAGTCGCCGCCACCGACGACGGCGATGTCCTGGCCGCGGAAGAAGAATCCGTCGCAGGTGGCGCACCAGGACACACCGTGCCCGGTGAGGTGTTCCTCGCCTTTCACGCCCAGTTTCCGGTAGGCGGAGCCCATGGCGAGCACGACGGCGTGCGCCTGATAGGTGGTTCCGTTGCCGGTTGTGACGGTCTTGATGTCGCCGGTCAGGTCGACAGTGACGGCATCGTCATAGACGAGCCGTGCGCCGAATCGCTCGGCCTGCGCGCGCATCTCCTCCATCAGGTCGGGTCCCATGATCCCGTCGCGGAATCCGGGGAAATTCTCGACCTCCGTGGTGGTCATCAGGGCGCCACCCATCTCGACGGAGCTCGTGAGCACGACCGGCTCAAGCCCGGCGCGGGCCAGATAGGTCGCCGCGGTGTAGCCGGCCGGGCCGGACCCGACGACGATCACGTTTTCGACGCTCATGCTTGTTTGTCCTTTGGGGAGAGTGTTTCGAGGAGGTGCTCGACCCGGTCCTTGATCTGGTCGCTAATCACGCGGACCTCGTCGAGCGGCAAGTCAGCAGGATCCGTGAGCGCCCAGTCCTGGTACTGCTTGCCGGGGTAGATCGGGCAGGCGTCACCGCACCCCATGGTGATGACGACGTCTGCGGCCTGCACGACGTCGTCGGTGAGCGGTTTCGGGAACGCCTCGCTGAAATCGAGTCCGATTTCGGCCATCACCGCCACGACCTGCGGGTTGAGTTCAGGGGGGGGCGCGGAGCCCGCGGAACGTACGTGAACGGCCCCACCGGAGAGCGCGTTGGTGAGCACGGCCGCCATCTGGGACCGGCCGGCGTTTTGCTCGCAGACGAACAACACCTCGGGAACCGGGTGCTCGATGGCGCCTTTGGCCTGCGCGAGCGCGGTCAAACGGTCCGTGGCGAACCGGATCGTGTTCGTCACCACGTACGCCTTCACTTTCGACGTGCGCAGCAGCGACACGTAGGACTCGAGCACATAGCGCTCGATCGTTTCGGCGCCGAAGACGCCGGCGAACTTCACGGTCAGGTCCCGGGCGAGGCGCTTCAGGTGCTCCTCCGGAAAGGTCAGGCCCGGCAGGGCCCGGTGCGCGCCGGCGTCGCTCATTGTTCGCGCGTCTTAGGCCGCGGCGGGAAGGATCTCGGCGAGCAGCTTCTCGATCCGTGCCTTGATCTCGTCACGGATCGGGCGGACCGACTCGATGCCCTGGCCGGCCGGGTCGTCGAGTTCCCAGTCCTCGTAACGCTTGCCGGGGAAGATCGGGCAGACGTCGCCGCAGCCCATGGTGATCACCACATCGGATTCCTTCACGGCGTCCGTGGTGAGCACCTTGGGCACGTTGCCGGCGATGTCGATGCCCTCTTCGGCCATGGCCTCGATCGCAACCGGGTTGATCTGGTCTTTGGGGGCGGAGCCCGCGGAGAGAACCTCAACGCGGCCGTGGGACAGGGCGGCCAGGTAGCCGGCGGCCATCTGCGAACGGCCTGCGTTGTGGACGCAGACGAAAAGTACGGTGGGCTTGTCAGGCATGGCGTTTCCTTTGCTCGTGGCGGCTTGACTAAAGCATAGACGGCCATCTATGGGTTGTGAAGAGTTCAGACGGAAATTCAGCTGCCGTTCACCCTGGCGGCCGACATCTCAATCTCGGTCAGCAGGTCACGCACTCGCCGGGTGATGTCGTCGCGAACCGCGCGCACGCCGTCGAGGGGCAGGCCGACCGGGTCGGCGAGATCCCAGTCGAGGTAGCGGCGGCCGGGGTAGACGGGGCAGGCGTCGCCGCAGCCCATCGTGATCACGTAGTCGGCGGCGCGCACGACTTCGTCGGTCAGCGGTTTGGGGTACTCGCCGGCGATCGGGATGCCGACCTCGTCGAGCACGTTGATCACGAGCGGATTCACGAGCTCGGCGGGCTCGGACCCTGCGGTCCTGACGCGCACTCGGTCCCCGGCGAGCGACCGAAGGATCGCGGAGGCCATTTGGGACCGTCCGGCGTTCTGCACGCAGACGAAGAGCACCTCGGGCGTCTCGTCGGTGACCAGGTTTTCGACGGTCGCCAGGGCGCTGAGCCGTTCACCGGCGAACCGGCTGGTGAGGGACGGCAGGTAGCGGGTGATTCGGGCTCGCTCGGCCAGGAGCGCGTAGCTTTCCCCGACATAGCGGTCGATTGTCTCCACGGAGAAAACGCCGCGGAATCGCATCGCGAGGTCCTCGGTGATGCGCTCCAGCACCGCCGGTGCCAGCGGAATCGGTGGCGCACCCCGGCGCGCGCGCAGCACCTCGGTCACGTCCGCCTGTCGGCCCGGCGCGACGGAATACCAGGCGACGCGGCCGTCCTGCTCGCGCTCGAGGAGACCCTCTTCGACCATGACCCGCATGTGGTGGCTCACGGTCGGCTGGCTCAGCCCCAGCGCAGTGGCGAGCTGTCCGACGAGGGCACGGCCGCCGGGACTGTCGACGACCATCCCGAGCAGCTGCACCCTGGTCGGATCCGTCAGCACCTTCAGGCTCCGGGCGATACCTGCAGCGGCGTCGCGAGTCGGAATGGCCATGAGCGTGAGTATAATCGGGCGAGTGCCGCCGCAGCCTGTGGTGCATCAGCAGCAGCTCGACGCGCCGCCACCGCCGGTGGAGCAGACGCCGGTGACCGGGAGAACGAGCTGCACCTGCCGGGCGGCAACACGGTTGCCCGCGAGTTCGTCCGCGATCGAGCGCACCTGCTCGTAACCGGTCGCGAGGAGGAACGTGGGCGCGCGTCCGTAGCTCTTCATGCCGACGATGAAGAAATCCCGCTCGGGCTGGGTCAGCTCGGCCACCCCGTGCGGCGACACGGTGCCGCAGCTGTGCAGGTTCGGGTCGATCAGCGGAGCGAGGGCAGCGGGGGCCTCCACGATCTCATCGAGGGAGAGACGGATCTCGCGCAGCATGTCGAGGTTGGGCCGGAATCCGGTCGCATTCACGATGACATCCGCGCGGACGTGTTCCAGGCCTCCGCGGCGGTTTCCGACGATGTCGACGCCGTCGCCGTCTCGCTCCAGTCCGACGATTTCGAATCCGTCCACCTGGCTGATCGCGCCGGATTCGGCGAGGCGGCTGACGGAAGCCCCGATCGACGCGCGAGCCTGAAGCTCGTCGTCGGCCGAGCCGAACACTCGCACCGCTGCTGTGTTGCGAATGATCCAGGTCACGGTAGTGCCGGGCTCATCTCGCGCAAGTTGCGCCAGGTTGATCAGGGTGTTGGCCGCGGAGTGCCCCGCTCCGACGACGGCCGTGTGCTTGCGGGCGAAACGGTGACGTTCGGCGCCGAGGACGTCGGGCAGGGCATGGCTGACGAGGTCGGCGACGCCTCCAAATCCCAGCGGGTCGAGGCCGTTCGAGCCCAGGCTGTTGGGGTTCAGGTACGTCCCGGAGGCGTCGATGACGGCGGCCGCGCGGACATCCGTGATCTCCCCGTCGGCTCCGGCAAGGCGCAGGATGAATGCGCGGGATCCGCGGCCGACGGTGCGGGTGCGGTCCATCCCTTCACGGCTGACCGCTGTGACGGTCGTACCGGTGCGGATGCGGGACGCGATGGCGTCCAGGGCGGCCAACGGCTCGAGGTAGTGGGCGATCAGCTCGCTCCCGGTCGGAAGTGAGGACTCGTCGGGCTCGGTCCAGCCGCTGGCCAGCAGGAGTCGCCCGGCCGCGGGATCGACGAGATGCTTCCAAGGGGAGAACAGCCGGGTGTGCCCCCAGGCGGCCATGCTGCTGGCGATGCTCTCGCCGGCCTCGTAGACGATGAAGTCGATGCCGCGCTCGTGCAATTGTGCGGCGGCGGCGAGCCCGATCGGTCCCGCGCCGATGATCGCCACGGGCAATGTGCCGAGGTGAAGGTTTCGGGCTGCAGGAGCCGTCAGGTCGATGAGTGTCATGTCGATGCCGTCCCTCTATATTGATTGTTGTCGATGAATGAATCCTGCCCCACAATATCGACAGATGTCAATGTTGACTTATGCTGGGCACATGTCCACTCCCACCTTGCTTCCGCTGGCCGAGACCGAGGTCTGCCGGGCTCCGCTGACCCGGCAGCCCCTTGACGCGGAGCAGGCGGTGGACCTCGCCCGTCTCCTGAAGGCCCTGGCCGATCCCGCGAGGTTGCGGTTGTTGTCGATCGTTGCGGCTTCCGAAGGCCAGCAGGCGTGCGTGTGCGACCTGACCGAGCCCGTCGGCCTCAGCCAGCCCACGATCTCTCACCACCTCAAGGTGCTCATGGAGGCGGGTTTCCTCAGCAGGTCCAAGCGCGGCACCTGGGCCTATTACGCCCTGGTCCCCGGGGCACTTGACTCCGTCGCGACCGTGCTCGTCACGGCATGAGCGAATTCGCCCGGCGAGTTTCTGCCGAGTTTCTGGGGAGCCTGCTGCTGGCCGCACTCGTCGTGGGTTCCGGCATCGCGGCGCAGCAGCTTTCCCCGAGCGACGTGGGATTGCAGCTGCTCCAGAACGCCCTCGCCACGGCGCTGGGACTGTTCGCGATCATTCTGATCTTCGCGCCGGTCAGTGGCGCCCACTTCAACCCGGTCGTCTCTCTCGTCGACGCGGCGCTCGGGCACCGGGCCTGGCGCGACGTGGCGGCCTACGTGCCGGCGCAGATCCTCGGCTGCATCTCCGGAGCGGTCGTCGCGAACCTGATGTTCGGGCTTCCGGCTGCGAGCATCAGCGCGACCGAGCGCCTCACGGCCCCGCATCTGCTGGCTGAGGTCGTGGCCACCGCGGGACTCGTGCTCGTGATCTTCGCTCTCGTCCGATCGGGCCGGGGTCACCTCGCGCCGGCCGCGGTCGGCGCCTACATCGGCGCCGCATACTTCTTCACGAGTTCCACCAGCTTCGCGAACCCGGCGATCACCATCGGCCGGATGTTCTCCGACACCTTCGCCGGCATCGCCCCGTCCGCAGCGCCGGGCTACATCGCCGCGCAGCTGGCCGGGGGACTGCTCGGCTTCGCCCTGGTGCGGCTCTTCTACCCGAGCGCCGGCCAGGGCGTCCGAGCCGCACAGGCGAAGGCCCCGGATCCGGCGGCGGCACTCCCGTAGGTTTCGGGCGCCGGGATCACAGGGCGACAAATACCCCCTGGGGTATAGTTCATCCTGTTCGAGGCAGTCAACGAAGGAGAACTCCCATGTGCGGTGCAGCCGAATGACGAGTTCCGCGGAACGTGCGGACGAGGCCCCCGTCATCGGGGAGTTCGTCGACGGCATCACCATTCCCGTCATCAACGAACGCGCCGTGCGCGCGTCCGCGGGGCTGCTGTTCCTGTTCGGGACCATCGGGTTCATGACCGCGGCGCTGACGGGGGACTTCCAACTCCTGCGCATGTTCGGCATGACATTCATGCTCGACATGATGATGCGCTTGTTCGTCGGCACCCGGTTCACGCCGAGCCTGATCATCGGTTCGCTCATCGTTCGGCGTCAACGCCCCGAATGGGTCGGTGCCGAGCAGAAGAAGCTCGCCTGGACATTCGGCCTCGTGATGGCGTTCGTCTCGTGCGCCGCGATGGGTTTCCTGGGCCTCAGCGGGGAGATCACGCTGGCGCTCTGCAGCGTGTGCCTGGTCCTGCTGTTCATCGAGAGCGCCTTCGGGATCTGCGTCGGTTGCGAATTCCAACGGCTGTTCAGCAAGACGAAGCCGGAACTCTGCTCGGGCGACACCTGCACGTACGTGCCGCCGAAGCGCGGTGAGCGCCATTCGGTGTCGTCGGCGTCCGAGCGTGACGGACAGCCAGGCGAGCTCAAGCGATCGTAGGGTGACGATCGCCGCGCAGCGGCGACTACGGTTGAGGAGGCCCGAGAGAGGACTTCCATCAATGAGTGAAATCGCGGGCGAACTGGCGCGGGTGCGCGAAGCCTTCGACAGACCCACGCTGCGCCTGCTGGACCGCAAGTGGGCGCCGTTTGTGCTCGCCGTGTTCAAGTCCTCGTTCAGCCGCGACCGGCGCAGTGTGCAGGCCGACCTGCTGCACACCCAGGTTGACGCCTACCTGGCCGACCTGCGCACGGTCGGCAGCGATGTCCCGCCGGGCAAGAACGGCCGGGCCCTCTGCGTGCAGTGGATGAACGACCAGTGGCTCTACCGGGAGACGGGGGAGGGCGACGAGGAACACTATTCGCTCACCTCGCACGCGCTGGAAGCGCTGCTCCTGGTCGAGAGCCTGTCCCGGGACCGCGCGCTCATCAGCGAGAGCCGCCTCACCACGATCGTCGACACTGTTCGCCACCGCGCGACGCAGGCCAACCCTGACCGCGAGGAACGCATCCGTCGTCTCGACCTCGAGATCGCCGAGAAGACGAGCGAGCGCGATCGCCTCGAGGGCGGCGGCGAGATCGCCCCGGTGTCGAACGAGGCGATGCTCGAGGGCTACGCGAACCTCGTCGACCTGATCAACCAGCTGCCGAGCGACTTCAAACGCGTCGAAGAGTCGGTTGCCGCCATGCACCGGCAGATCGTGAACGACTTCCGCGGCGAGGAACGCCCGATCAGCGAGGTTCTCGACGAGTACCTCTCCAAGACGGATGCTCTCATGTCTGCGACTCCGGAGGGTCGCGCCTTCGAGGGGGCCTTCACCCTGCTGCGCAACGACGCGCTGCTGCAGGAGCTCAAAAGCGATCTCGAGACGATCCTGCTGCACCCGTTCGCCCTCGAGCTCACCGCCAACGAGCGACGCGGTCTCATGGGCACCGTGCGCCTGATCCGCAAGGGCATCGACGACGTGCTGACCCAGCGGAACGGGCTGAGCGAGACCCTGCGCGAGCACATCGTCAACCACGATGTCGTCAAGGACCGCGAACTCGAACGCCTGCTGCGCGAGATCAACAAGGAGCTCGCGACCTGGATGCAGACCGCCGGCCCGCGTTCGGTCGTGACGGCCGAACTCATGCCGGGAACACTCGAGGTCGAGCACCTCCGGGAACGGTTCTACGACCCGGCTGCGCACCTGCCGCCGCCGGACCTCGAGGACGTCTCCGACGACGCGCCCGAGCCGCCGAGCCTCGACGACATGCGCAAACAGGGCGGCCCGCTCCTCGAGGAGCTGCGCGACGCCATCGTGACGGCCTTCACCGACGGGGACGCCGCATCCGTCGGTGATGCGTTCAACGACCTGGATGCGAACCTCCGCCGTCCGGTCGAGATCCTCGGGATGCTGCAGATCGCCACCCAGATCGACGCGGTCAGCCGCGCGCAAACACTCGAACGGTTCGAAACCGTGAGGCCGGATGGCTCCATCCGCAGCTTCGAGGTGCCACGAATCATGTTGAACGAGCACGAAACCGCGGCACTGGCCGCCCTGAACTATGGACCCGATCATGACGCCTGAATTGACCGACGAGTGGACCGCCGAGCACGCTGACGACGAGCGCGCGGACGAGGAAAATGCGACGCCGGACGACTCGTCGCAGAGCTTCTCGCTGTTCGAGGGCGACGAGGGCGGACTCACCGTGGAGCAGCGCCGAACCCTGGTGCTGCTGCTCAAGCACCGGTACATCTCCGCGGCCCTCCAGCCGGCGGAATGGCGCACCCTCCTGGCCTCCCGGAGCCTGCTCAAGTCGCGCCTGAACGACGTATTCCTCGACCTGCATGTAGACCTCCATTACGAGGTGGCGTTCAAGCGGCAGGCGGTCGCGGAGGGCGGCGACCGGTTCCCCACCCTCCTGCACGATGTCTCGTACACCCGGGAGGAGACGATCCTGCTCGTGCTGCTGCGCCAGCGGTTCCGCAGCGAGCGCGCCAACGGCCACGACATCGTCATTGTCGACCGCGACAACCTGGTCGACAACGTGGCACATTTCCGCCCGGAGCACGCCACCGACCGCTGGGGAGATGCCCGCAAGGCCACCGCGGCCGTCGACAGCCTCGCCAAGGCCCGGGTCCTGCTGAAAACGAGCGACCCCGACCGGTTCCGCATTTCCGCCGTGATCGAGGTGCTGCTGCCCGTCGACCGGCTGAACGAACTGCTGGAATGGCTGGTCACCCAGAACGGCGACGACGCCGAATTAGAAGAGACTGACGAGACCGCCGAGCCACGACTGGAGGCCATCTCATGACCATGACCGATTCCCCGCTGTTCTACGCCGATGGCCTCACCGAAGGCACCACCCAGTGGAAGGCCGAGTCGTTCCAGATGGTCAACTGGGGTGGCTTCCAGGGGCACCACGAGGTCGCCTTCGCGCCCTCGGCCACCCTGGTCTCCGGCGCATCCGGCACCGGGAAGAGCAGCCTCCTCGACGCCTACCTGGCGCTGATGATGCCCTCCGATACCCCCTTCAACGGAGCATCCAACGACGCCGGCTCCGGGCGCGCGCGCAGCGTCGACCAGCGCAACCTGATGACCTACCTCAAGGGCAAGACCGACTCCAACCGGGAAGCCGGAACGGGCCAGATGCGCGACCAGGTGCTGCGCGGCGTGAACGCGTCTACCTGGGGCGCGGTGTCGATGACGTTCGTCGATGACAACCAGCGTCGCTTCACCGTGCTGCGGGCCTACTTCGTGCCTCGCGGCGGCAGCAAGTTCGCCGACATCACCATGAAGATGGCCACCAGGGACGGCTACCTCGACCTTCGCGACCTGGCCGAGGCCACCGAGTCCCGGTTCGACAAGCGGGCGCTGAAGGCCCGGTTCCCCGACCTGGATGTCTTCGACACCTATGCGGCGTTCGCCCAGACCCTCTACACGCGCCTCGGCATCGGAGCCAACGGCGAGGGCGGCAAGGCCCTGCGCCTGCTCGCACGCATCCAGGCCGGACAGCAGGTCAAGACCGTGGACGGTCTCTACAAGTCGATGGTGCTGGAGGAACCCGCCACCTTCGCAGCCGCCGACAAGGCCGTCGACCACTTCGAGGACCTGGAACGCTCCTATGGGGCCATGGTCACCGAGGCGCAGAAGGCCAGGGTGCTCGAGCGGCTGCCCGACCTGCACCGCGACTACGAGACGGCCACCGAGAAGGCCGACCTGATCGACACCTTCGGGGTACACCGCTCCGGGGACACGCCTTTCGGCCTGTGGCAGCTCCAGGCGGAACGGCGCCTGCTCGAGGGGGCCGCCGACGCCAACCGGGAGCAGCGCCGTGGCAACCAGGCGGAGTCGACCGCGGCGCGGGATGCCGAGAGCGAGTTGAAGACGCGGGTCGCCGACCTCCAGGACCGGCAGAGGGAGAACGGCGGCGAGGTGCTTGTGCGCCTGCAGAACGAACTCGGCCAGCTCAGCAACAAACGCGACGACGTGGCCGGCGTCCGGGCGAAGTTCGACGAACGCATCCGGCCCCTGTCCGCATCGATCGGCTCGCCGGAGGAATTCGGAGCCGCGCAGGGCGCCGCCGAAGCCTTCCTGGCCGGGTTCCCCCGCGCGGAGGCCGGCCTGGAGGCGGAGCGGGCGACGCTGCACCGCAGGTCGTACCCGGTCGAAGAGAGCATTCGCACCCTCAAGACGGAACACGCGTTCCTGACCGGGCGCGCGAGCCTGGTTCCCCAGCACCTGCACAACGCGCGCCTGATGATCGCCGAGGCGGCGGGTATCCCGGCCGAAGAGCTGCCATTCGTGGCGGAGCTGATCGAGATCGCGCCGGGCGAGGAACGGTGGCGCCAGGCGGCCGAGGTGACGCTGGCATCCGTCGTTCGGGTCATGCTCGTCGACGAGACCCGGCTCGCGTCGCTGAGCCAGGCCATCGACCCGCTCCACATCCCGGTGCGCATCCACTTCGAAGGGGTCGCCCTGCACGCGCACCAGGAGATGGTGGGCGACGCCCGGTTCGTTTCCGGCAAGCTCGTCTACAAGGATTCGCCCTTCAGCCGTTGGGTGCAGGATCGCGTGCAGGCGTCGAACCTGGATGCGCAGTGCGTGGCCACCCCCGCCGAACTGGTGGGGGACGGGCCCCGGGTCACGCCGAGCGGGCAGACCCGCAACGGCAAGCGCGGTGCCCACGGTTGGAACAGCGACCAGAAGTCGATCATCGGTTTTTCCAGCCGAGCTCGCCTGGAGGAGATCACCGAGGAGCTGGCCCGGCTGAAGGCGACCGCCGACGCGTCGTCGGTGGAGGCATCCGCCCTCGGGAACCGCATCGCCGACCTTCGCGCACGGAAGGTCGCCCACCAGTACGTCATCGACATCGCCTGGCCGACCATCGATGTGGATGGTGCGGAAGCCAGGATCCGCGACAAGGAGGCCGAGCAGGAGCGCCTGCTGGCCAACAGCGACGTGCTGCGCGGGCTGAAGGACGAGGAAATTCGGCTGTCCGCCGAGCTGGAGCGAGCCCAGAAACGCAAGCACGTCACCGATCTCGACGCACAGGGCCTGCGCGACGAACAGGAATTGATCGTGGACCGCCAGGATGCCGTCAGCGGCACTCTCGATCGCATCGACCGGGGCCAGTCCGTGAACTTGTCGGAGGAGCACTCGGCCCACCTGGACGCGCAGTTCGCGTTCGTCGGCGACAAGGATGACCTCGCCGCGTTCGAGGGCGCGGTCAAGCGTCTTCGCGAGCGGCTCACCGAGCAGTCCGCCCAGGACCGCGACAACGCCGCGAGCGCCCGGGACTCCCTGGTTCGCATCTTCGAGACCTTCCAGGGTCGCTGGCCTGACCCCAACATCGGCGTCTCGCTGGACTCGTACACGAGCTACCGGGATATCCTCGCCGCCGTTTACACGCTGGGCCTGCACGAGCGACGGCAGGAGTGGAAGCGGCGGCTTTCGCTCTGGAGCGGCCAGGACCTCGTTCCCCTGATGGGAGCCTTCACCACCTCCATCGAGGAGATCGAGGATCGGCTCCGGCCGATCAACGAGATCCTTGCCACCCTGCCGTTCGGGGCCGGGCGCGATCGCCTGAAGATCGCGCTGCGCCGACTCCACCGCGACGACGCCACGTCGTTCCGCACGGAGCTCAAGGCCCTGTCCTCCGCGGCCGCCCAGGACCTCACCGAGGGCGAGACCGAGAGCCGCTTCACACGGTTGCAGGCCTTCATGGGCCTGATTCGCCGGCCCGAGAGCGGTTCCAGGCAGGAGTCGCAGCGCGATCTTCTTCTCGATGTGCGCAAGCACGTGGAAATCACCGCCGTGCGCACCACGCCGGATGTGGTGGAGGCCAGCACCTACTCGTCCCTCGGCGGCAAGAGCGGCGGGGAGTCGCAGGAACTCGTGGCGTTCGTCGTGGGGGCGGCGCTGCGCTTCCAGCTCGGCGATGAAAGCCGCACCCGGCCGCGTTTCGCGCCCGTCTTCCTCGACGAGGGCTTCGTGAAGTCGGACTCGGAGTTCGCCGGCCGGGCCGTCGCGGCCTGGAAGGGGCTGGGCTTCCAACTCATCATCGGTTCCCCGCTCGACAAGGTCACCGCGCTGGAGCCGCACATGGAGCTGGTGCTGTCGATGACCAAGAACAACAGCACCGGATTCTCGTACATCACCCCGCTGTCCTCCCCGCCACCGGCGTGAGGTGGGCATCCCCTGGTGAATCGCGGACAAGTTGAGTTGCGGACAAAACACCTTAGAACTCAAATCGAAGGCACATTCTCCGCAACTCAGACAGAAGGACCCGAGCGCGGGGATTCTCGCAGCAACTCCCTCGCTCCGCGCTCAATGAGCACAGGGATATAGGCGCGAACCGGATTCCCGGCGAGAGCCGCACGCCTCTCGTATACCGCCCGTTCAACGGTTGACCGCGGCATGTCCGGGAACTTCTCGGCGAGCCGATCAATCACGTGTGCCACGGCCCGGTCCTCTTCCTCAGCAGTCACTTCAGCGCCTCTAATCGCAACCGGCCGAGCGGGGACATGACGTCGTCGGATGCCGCAGCAGAGCTCAATTCCGGCAGGGGAAGGTAATACGCGGAGGTGTAGCGGGCATGGTCGCCGGTGAGAGCCCAGACGGAGCCGCGGCGCCGACCAGGATGTGGTTCCACAGCAGTCCGGTCATGTTTGGCGAGCTCGGTCAGGACCCCGGACACGACGTCCTCGTGTGTGCAGAGAACGGTCCCGATACCACGTGCGTCCTCGATGAGCCGCATGGCCTTCCCGATGCGGCCGTCGGACAGGTCAGCGGAGGCTTCCACGCTGAGCGTTTCGCTCCGCGCCAGAGGTTCGACGGTCTCCATGCACCGTGCGGCGGGTGCGGAAAGAATCCGGTCAATTTCGAAGAACGATCCCAGATCTACCAGGGACCGGGCCATTGATCTTCCTTCGGAGGCAAGGGGGCGATCGTTTTCGGAGTGCTCCCATTGCTCCCGAGGCAGCGCCGCAGCGCCGCGCACCAGTAGCAGCATCCTCTCTTTGGCCGGCACCGGGCAGACGCCCAATTCCTTCGCCACCAGGGCGCCCAGGGCCAGGACGACGGGCCGTTCCCGGGCCTGCGTCAGTGTGCGCAGGGCGAGCGGGAGCGCGAGCCAGCGAGCATCGTCGACCTCGTCGTTGGCGGCGAAGACACCGGCATCCACGGTCACGGCCCAATAGCGAACGGTCTTGACCCGGCGCGTCCGGTCCAGGTAGACGACGTGGGGCAATTCGGCACCGGGGCGGCAGTCGAACCCGGTCTCTTCACGAACTTCCCGCAGAGCACAGTCCGCGTCCGATTCGCCGGGTTCGGCTTTGCCCTTGGGAATGGACCAGTCGTCCTGGTTGCGCCGGTGGACGAGCAATACCTCCGGATTTCCGTCTCGGCCGATGCGCCACGGCAGGGCGCCGGACGTCTTGACGCGGGCCAGCATGATCGTCCCGGAGCGGGTCACAGCAGGCCTCCAGCCGGAATCGGCTTCGGTGCGACATGTTTGGGGATGGCCGGGATGGCCGGCCTGGCCGGGATGTCCTGCAGCCCGTCGAGCCGGCTGTAGAGGCCACCGGCCGCGATCAAATCGGCATGCTTGCCCGTCTCGACGATCCGACCATGGTCGATCACATAGATGACGTCGGCGCGACGGAGCGTGGACAGCCGGTGGGCGATCACAATCACGCTCCGGCCGATCATCAGCCGGTCCAGGCCGCGCATGACGTATTGCTCGGAGATTGCGTCGAGGCCTGACGTCGGCTCGTCGAGGATCACGATCGGTGTGTCGCGCACCAGCGCGCGGGCGATCGCAATGCGTTGGCGCTGACCGCCGGATAGGCTGACCCCCCGCTCGGCCACCGGAGTGTCATAGCCGAGGGGCAGGGCGCGGACGAATTCGTCAACGTGGGCGGCCTCGGCGGCTGCGAGCACCTGCTCGCGGGTGGGGTGATCAGAACCGTAGGCGATGTTGTCGTAGATGGTGCCGCGGAACAAGATCGAGTCCTGCAAGACCATCGAGATCTGAGTGCGAATCGTCGCTAGTTGCAGGTCACGGATGTCCGTGCCGTCAAGCAGTACCGCCCCCTGAGTCACGTCGTACAGACGCGGAATCAGGCTGACGAGTGTGGATTTGCCGGCCCCGGTCGGACCGGCGATCGCGACCATCCGGCCAGGCTCTACCCGGAGATTGATCGAGTGCAGCACTTCAGAGCCGGCGTAGCCAAAACTCACCCCCCGCAGCTCTACCGCGCCTGTGAGCGCCGGGGCCGGCCGGGCACCCGGGCGGTCGATGATTTCGGGGGCGCTACTGAGAATTTCCAGGAGGCGTTCTGCACTCACCTGACCCCGGCTGATGACCGTGGTGAGTTTGGCCAGTTCCTTCATGGGGTCGTAGAGAGCCTTCAAATAGGCCAGGAACACCAGCAGCAGGCCCAGCGTCATCGTGCCATCCAGCACCCGCCTCACCCCAAACCACAGAACGAGCACCGTGCCGAGGACGACTATGACATCCACCAGCGGAGAGAGCGCCGACTGGAGCCTGACCAGCCGCAGGCCGGCATTCATCCGGGCGCCGTTCCGATCCCGGAAGTCGGCCTCATGGCGCCCTTCGCTGGTTGAGGATTGCATCACCCGGACCGAGGAGAACGTCTCCGCCATTGCCGATGCGATATCACTGTCCTTGTTGCGCGCAGCCCGGGAGGCCGCCTTGACGCGCGGTCGATAGATCACCACCATGGCAAACAAGAGGGGCGCGACGGCCAACGCAATCAGAGCGAAGGTAGGGTCCACGACCAGACAGATCGTCGCGATGAAACCCAGGATGAGAACGTTGGGAACAAGAACCGCCATGATCGAAATGATCATGGCGCGCAAGTAGTCAATGTCCGTGGTCGTTCGCGTGACCAAATCGCCCAGGCGTTGCTTGTCGTGGAAAGACAAGGACAAACGTTGAAGGTGGGCGAACACGTCAACCCGGATGCTCGCCGTCATCCTCTCCCCGACGCCATTGAGCAGCCGGGACCCCAGATACCTGGCGCCGGCATTGACAAGCGTGAAGACGAGCAAACTCGCGAGGGCCACGCTCAGCAGCTGCAGGCGGTCCAACCCGTCCGCACCGAACGCTCGCAGCAGGCCATTCTTATCGGAGGCTTCCGAGGTCTTGAGAACGTCGTCAACGATCACTTTCAGGGGCCACGGCAGCACCACCTGCATGACGGCGGCCAGAACAACCAAAATGACGCCCCCCGTCAACGCCCGGGCATGGGGTGCCATCGAGCGTCGAAACCGCCACAAGGGGAGAAACACAGGAAGCCTCCTACGTACGCGCCCACCCAAACTCCAACACGAAGGAAGAAGCCTTCCTGCGAGGTCAACCTATCCGGATCACCTTCACCGCCCAACCCCTGATCGGACGGCAGCGTTCAGGCTCTCTTTCGTCAGCCATGCCGCTTGCGCCGCGAGCATAAATGATGCAGTGTGATAGAAAAGATTGAACGCACTTGAACGCACTCTGATGCGATCTGGCTGACGAGGGGGTGCTGTGTCCAATCACAAGAAAAGTACCGCCACGACGAGCACCCTCGCGCGCGTGAATCAAACCGCCATTCTTGAGGAACTCCGCAAATCGGGCGCGCTCTCGAGGCAGCAGCTCGGCGCTGCCACAGGGCTCAGCCCGGCAACGATCAACCGGCTCACGGCGACCCTGATCGAGCAGGGCATTGTCGTGCCTGCCGGCCAGGAGCCCTCAACCGGAGGTAGACCGTCGGTTCTGCTGCGCTATGCGGGGGGTACCCGATTGGTCGCGGCTCTGCAACTGCACCCGAACAAGGCCTCGGGGATCCTCGTCGATTTCGACGGCACGGTCGTCTTCAGACGTGAAGTCGACTTTGGCCCTCGGTTGTTTCCCCTCGGCTCGCTCGACGCGGCGGAAGGCGACCACTACCAGCAGGGTCGCCTGGACAAGATGATTGAGTTGTTCGATTCCCTCATTCTGACCGCCGAGACGATGGGAACGCCCTGCCTCGCGGTCGGCGTTGCCGTGCCGGGCGTGGTTCACTACCCCGAGGGCAGCCTGGAACGGATACCCGAGCTGGGTTGGACTGAAGTTCCCCTCGGCCGATTGCTTCGCGAACGCACCGCACTTCCGGTCGTGGTGGACAACGACGCAAACGCGCTGGCATTCGGCGAGCTCCACCGGGGGGCAGGGCGTGGGCTCACGAGCCTCGTCGCGCTGTTGTTCCTGGAGAGCGGTCTCGGTGCAGGCATCATCACAAATGGCGAACTGCACCGCGGTGCGCGTGCCGGGGCGGGGGAGATCGGCTACCTCCTGATGGAGCGCTCGTCCCTGGAGCGCTCGTACTCCGAATACGGGGACCTTGAGGATCGACTTGGCCCGATTGCCCTGACGAAGCGGGCGCGCGAGCGGGGGATTGCGATCCCGGAGAGGGGCGTGCTCAACGCTGGGGATATTTTCGAACTGGCCGGGCGTGGGGATGCGGCCGCCCGAGAACTCTCGGAGGAGATTCTCGACATGGTGGCGATTGCCATCGCGGCGATGGTCATCATCCTCGACCCGGAGTTGGTCGTGGTGGGCGGAAGCATGGTGGGACGTGCGAACAGCGTGATCCCCGCGATTCAGCAGCGACTGACCGGACGCATCATGCACGTTCCCCGCGTTGAGGCGGCGACTCACCGCGATGATGCGGTACTTCTCGGGGCGGCTGAACTTGCGGCAGCCGAGGTCAACGGCTTCGCCTACATCGCCGGCCGCTAGCGAGACCAGCCGCGGCACGTGGCACGGGCCTCGTTCAGATAACGACCCGTCGGCCCGCTTGACACGTCGTCATTCCTGCGGCTAGGTTTACATCAACTTCTTATCACTTAGATAGGAAAGAAGTGTCAGGGTTGCTCCGCCGGTCCTGGAATGATGAGGAGCAACGTTGCTGGTCGGCATCGACATTGGCGGAACGAAGACCCACGTCCTGATCGAGGACGCGGGCAGGGTCGTTCTGGACCGGTCTGTGCCCACGAGCGGCTGGCAGCGCGGCGGACTACTGGACGACACTGAGAATGTCGTCCGATTGGTCGATCTCTTCCGCGAGGTCGCCGGAGCCACAGATGCTCCTCTCCTGATCGGCGCCCACGGACTGGACAGCGAATGGCAACGCCTGGAGTTTGAAGCGCGTCTGGCTGAAAATCACCGCGGCGCGATCCGCGCGGTCAACGATGTAGAACTCCTCGGACCCGCTGCGGGATTCGACGAGGCCATCGCGGTTGTCGTCGGCACGGGCTCCAAAGTCGTGGCGCACGCGGGCGACGGCGAGCTCATTTCCGCCGGCGGCCACGGCTTTCTGCTCAGCGACCCCGGCAGCGCTGCCGCGCTCGCTCGGGACGCCGTCCGCGCCGTGCTCGGCGCCCTCGATGAGGGTAGGGAGGTGGACCTGCTCGGTCGCGAACTGATGACGCACTTCGGAGTCGAGGACGAGATCGCACTCTCCTATGCCTTCACGGCGAATCCGCGCCTGACGACATGGGGAAGCCTCGCTCCGCTCGTCTTTGCCTGCGCGGATGCCGGCAGTGAGCTGGCCGCATCCGTCGTAGACAACGCCGCGAAGGAACTCGCGTCGGACGTCGGGCTCGTCTGTCGTCGGGGCGCCCTGGGGTCAGATGTCGTCTGCGCCGGCGGAGTCGTCACGAACCAGCCGCGCCTGTATCAGGCGCTTCTGAGCCATATCGAGGATCTCGACCTCGGGTTGACGGTGCACCTTTTGTCGGTTGCCCCCGTTGCGGGAGCGATCGAGCTAGCCAGAAAACTTCCCATCCAGACGCTATTCAATGATTCAAGGAGGAATGCATGATGCACAGGACAAAACGGGCACACCGCTCAATCGCAGGGATCGGCCTGGTGGCGGCGGCAGCACTGGTGCTGTCGGGCTGCAGCGTCACCGGCGCCGGCACGTCTAGCGGCGACACGGAGGGCGACGGCACGGGGACCATCAACGCGTTGTTCATGAAGCAGGCCGGTTACTCCGAAAGTGACGTCGCCGGGATGATCAAGGACTTCGAGTCGAAGAACCCGAAGATAACCGTGAAGCCGACGTTCGTCGCCTACGAGGCCCTGCACGACAAGATCGTCACCTCGGCGCCGGCAGGCACGTACGACGTGGTTCACCTCGACGTGATCTGGCCCGCCGACTTTGCGTCGAAGGGCATCATCACGGACGTCACGGAACGGTTCCCCGAGAGCTGGAAGTCCGAGATGCTGGGTGGCGCGCTCACGTCTGCTGAATATCAGGGCAAGTTCTACGGCGTGCCGTGGGGCCCATCGACGAAGATGTTCTTCTTCAACAAGGAGATGGTCGCCAAGGTCGGCGCCAGCCAGAGCGACCTCACGACCTGGGACGGCGTTCTCGCCGTTGCCAGGAAGATCAAGGATGCCGGCCTGGTGAAGTACCCGCTCGCCTGGAGCTGGTCCCAGGCGGAGGCCCTCGTGTGTGATTACGCCCAGTTGCTGGGCGCATTCGGGGGAGAGTTCACCGACTCCAGCGGCAAGTTGGTCACCAACGAGGGCGCCGGTGTCGAAGCGCTCGCCTGGATGAAGAAGACCATCGACGACGGCCTGACCGACCCCGCCTCCCTGACCTTCCTCGAAGACGATGCGAACAAGTCCATGGCTGCAGGCAAGACGGCCATGGAGATCAACTGGGAGTCAACCTTCCGCGACCAGAACGATCCGTCCATTTCCAAGGTGGTCGGCCAGGTCGTTGTCACACCCACGCCGGCAGGTCCGAACGGAGACCACCCGGGTGTGAATGGTTCGATGGCACTGGCGATCGGCGCGAAGTCGAAGCACCAGCTTGCCGCCTGGAAGTTCATTGAGTACATGACGAGCCAGTCCGTCCAGGAGCAGTACGTCAAGAGCTCGATGACCAACTGGAAGTCGAGCTACACCAAGCCGGAGGTCACCGAGTCGAACCCCGAGGTCTTCGAGACCGCCGGAGTCGCCTACGACTCGATGATCCTCCGCCCGCCGGTGCCGAACTACAACTCGGTCTCCCAGACTCTGCAGGTTGAAATCCAGAACGCACTGCTGGGAAAGAAGACCCCGCAGCAGGCGATGGATGACGCTGTCGCAGCGGCGAACGCGAACCTCGGGTAGCGAACATGTCAGTTGTCAGCGCGGAGAATACCGACACGCTTGGGGGGAGTCCTTCCCCGGGAAACCCTCCTCGGCGCAGAAGAGAGAAGCAGGGCCGGCTGGCCTTTTGGCTGCTGCTTCCCGCGGCGGTGGCAGTCTTCGGCGTGATCATTTATCCGATCATCCGGACCCTGTTCATCTCCTTCTTCGAGGTCACCTCCGCGCTGGCAACAGACACCCCCTTCGTCGGCATCGACAACTACGTACACGTGCTCACCAGCGCTTCCTTCTGGGACTCGATGGGGCGCACGCTGTACTTCACGATCGTTTCGACCGCGCTTGAGCTCACGTTCGGCCTGATCGTCGCCGGCCTGCTCAACGCGAAGCTCAAGGCCCGTTGGCTGTTCCGGGCGATCGTGGTCATCCCCTGGGCAATTCCGACAATCGTCAATGCGGCCATGTGGAAGGGCATTTTCAACGCGCAATACGGTTCCTTGAACGCACTGCTCACGCAACTGGGAATCATCGACGAATACCAGGCCTGGCTCGGCGATCCGACCACGGCGCTGAACATGGTGATCCTGGCGGACGTATGGAAGACGACTCCGCTCGTCGCCTTCTTCCTCCTCGCCGGACTCACGTCGATACCGCCGGAGCTTTACGAGGCCGCCAAACTGGATCGCGCGCGCTGGCCGCGCATTTTTCGTTCGGTCGTTTTGCCCATGCTGGTTCCTTCGATCTCGATAGTCCTGGTGCTTCGAACGGTCGAGGCGTTCAAGGTCTTCGACATCATTTACGCGATGACGCGCGGCGGCCCGGCAAACGGCACCCAGACGGTGGCCTATTACGCCTACACGACCGCATTCTCCGATCAAAACTTCGGCGTCGGCTCTGCGCTTTCGTACATCATCGTGGTCGTCATTCTGGCCCTCAGCGCGATATACCTCCGACTGCTCCGCAGATCAGAAATGAGTCTCTTGTGAAGAGATCCACTCGGAATTCGATCCTTGTTCACGCCGCGGCGGGTGTCGTCTCGCTTCTGATCCTCGCGCCGTTTGCCTGGATGATCATGGCGAGCGTGACGCCGCAGCGCGTCCTGATCACGACACCCCTTCGCTGGATCCCGGACGAGTTCGATTTCAGCCGCTATTCCCAGATCTTCACCGGCGGCTCGGATAGCGTCGGTGCGACGTTCCGTGCGGCGATGGTGAACTCGGCCGTTGTCGCGGTCGGCACGGTCTCGATCTCCATGGTCGTCGGCATCCTGGGCGCGTACGCCTTCGCCCGGTTGCGGTTCCGCTTCCGGCGCGCAACTCTCATGGTCTTCCTGGCGACGTACATGCTCCCGCAAATCGCGCTCCTGATCCCGCTCTACCTCATCCTCAATTCACTCAACCTCCTGGACACAACGACCGGGCTCATCCTCGTGGACTGCGCGCTCGTCATCCCGTTCGTGCTCTGGATCCTTAGCAACTACTTCATGACGATTCCCGAAGAACTGGAGGAGGCGGCACGCATCGACGGTACGACCCGCCTGGGCGCATTGTTCTGGGTCGTCCTTCCCGCTGCTCGACCGGGGATCTTCGCGGCGATCATGTTCTCGTTCCTGCTGGCGTGGGACGAGTTCATGTACGCGCTCATCTTCACGTCGTCGGATGCCGCCAAGACACTTCCCGTCGCCATCAGCGAATTCGCCGGTCGCTACACGACCGACTTCGGGCTCGTCGCTGCCGGCGGCATCCTCGCGGCCCTTCCGCCCCTCGTCGTGGCCATCGTCTTCCAGCGCTTTGTCGTTTCCGGCATGGCTGCCGGGGCAGTCAAGGGATAGGACCACACATGTCACACAACGCATTGTTCGTCGACGCCATTCGTGCTCAGCCGAAGGAGCTCGCTCTCGCCCACTTCGCTCTGACGCGCGACCTGCAGCGCGCTCGGCTGGCCGAGTGGATGCCGGGCGAAACCGTCGCGGTCGTCGCGATGGGCGCATCCAGCCACAGCGGCAACGCGTTCGTCGCGGTGCTGGCGGAAGCCGGCTTCCGGGCCGTCAATCTCACGGCGTCGGATGTCCTGCTGGCTGCCGACGGATTCCAGCCGGCCGACCACTACGTGGTCGTCTCCGAATCCGGTCGGAGCCCCGAGACCATCGAGGCGGCCCGCGGGCTGACCGTCGGGCGCCGAATCGGAATCAGCAACTTTCCCGAAGCCCAGATCGGGGAGGTGATTGACGCTCCGCTCGGCCTGGGCGGCTTCAACGACTCGCCCGTCTACACGATCGGCTACACGGCAACGCTGCTGGCTTACGCGCTGCTACTGGATCGTCTGGCAATCGTGCCCGCCGGCCCGGAGGTCGAGCAGATTTCCGCGATCGTCGAAGGCGCCCTGAACGCCTTCGACTCGATTGCCGAGAGCGTGAGCCGTTTCGTCGGAGAGGCGGACGCCATCGATGTGATCGGCCGGGGAACATCCTTTGCGTCGGCTGCCGAAACGGCGCTCCTGATCCGGGAGGGGCTGCGCATCCCGAGCGGAAGCTACGAGACGTTCCAGTACCTGCATGGACCGATGGAATCGGCTGCACCGGGGACCGTCCTGATCATCTTCGGGGACGGGCGGGAACTCACTGTTCCGGACGCCGTAGTGGACTCGGGCGTGCGCGTCATACTCGTGACGGCCGCGCCCGAAAGCGCGATCCCATCCGCAGGTCACGCTAATCTGACGATTGTGCCCCTGGACCCGAGCCTGGACGGTTTCGTGCGGCCGATCGTCGAGATCGTGTTTTCGCAGCTCCTGCTCGCGCATGCGATGGGCCGCAAGCCCTTCCCGATCGAGGAGTTCATCTACGAGCAGCACGATACAAAGGTCGAGGAAATGGGTGTCGGCCGGGAGGCCTGATTGAGCGCCTGGCCTCAGGTGTACCAGCAGCAATGACAACGAGTGCGGAGACAGGCGTGGACTGGATGTGGTGGGTTGGCCAGACCCTGGGGTTCATGGGCATCGCCGTCATCCTCTGGTCGCACTGGTCGAGGCAACGCCGCACCACCGTCGTCCGGAATGCGGTGGCGTCCGTCATCCTGTCTGCCTCGTACTTGTTCCTGGGCATGCCCGGGACCGCCGCGATACCCGCGATCGCAGCCGTGCGAGGCTGGATGCTTGCCCGCCCTGACGAGCCTGCGTGGGTGCGGGGCCGCTGGTGGACTCCGGCGTTCGTCACCGCTATCTGGGTCGCATACCTGGGGCTCAACGGAATACCGACCTGGTGGGCCGCGTGGCTCCCGATTCTCGGTTCGGGGCTCGTCATCGTCGCGCTGTCGCTTCGTGACGTGCTGCACGTCAAAGCCGTGATGTTCTTCGGCGTGGCCACCTGGGTCACCTATGAGATCGCCTTCGGCCTGTGGGGCGTCCTCGGCGGAGAGGTCATCGGACTGGGCCTGATTGGAACTGCATTCGTGATGATCCTCCGGCAGCGTCGCGCGTCCGTCGGGTCAGCTCTCCCCGTGGGTCAGGGAACGTATCGTCGCGACCTGTCATAGGCCCACAGCGCAATGGCAAGGGAGGCCCGGTCATTGTCTTCCAGTGGGTTGCGGCCGACGATATCCGCGATGCGTCCGAGTCGATGGCGGACCGTGTTGACATGAAGATACCGGGCCTCGGCGGTCGCCTGCAGGGACCCCTGCTGCTCGATGAACGTTCGGAGGGTTGCCAGGAGCTGGCTTCCGCGACGGGCGTCATGCTCGAGCAGCGGACGCACGAGCTGGTCGATGAAGGGAACCAGCCTCACGGGCGGTTGTTGCTCGAGCAGCCCGGTCAGGCTGGTCAGGCTTTCCGGGCCGGCAACCTTGCCGTGACGGCGCGCGAGGCGAAGCGTTGCGCGGGCTTCTCCGATTCCGCGGGAGATTTGGGAGACGTCGACCGGGCTCCCGTGGCCGCAGACCAGGCCCAGATCGCGGGCAGTGTCGTAGACGGTCTCCGGGCCGGTTGTGACGACGAAGGTCGCTTCGGGGGCGTCTGCGATCAACGTGCCGGGCAGGTGCGCGGCGAGGAGGGGGGCCGTCTCGGCCGGCCAGGCCGAGATTGTCAGGGACTTCCCAACCAGGCCGGCCCTCTGCAACTCCGGCATCAGGGCCGCCGAGTCGGCGAGCCCCTCGGAGACCAGGGCGAACAACTGGCCGATGCGCTGGCGGGCCGCATTGTCGCGGTCCACCCTCTCGTGCCTGGCGATTTCGAGCACCCGGCCGATCTGGCCGAGCACGTCGGCATCGGGCGAGGGAGGCTGACCCTGCCAGGCCAGGAGGTTTCCTTCCGCGGTCCTGACCGACAGCGACCCCGGGGCGTCGTCAACCACCGCGTTGAGGGTTGCGGTCGGCGGCGGCTCCGTGGCCGGATCGACGAGCTGGTAGCTGAGCGAACCACCGAGGGCCGCGGAAGACACGCTCAGGATGTCTTCCATCGGCGCGTTCTCGCGAAGGGCCGCGAGCAGCGTGCTGACCAGCTCTGCATTCCGCTGGCTGCTGCCGGACTGAGCCCGAACGCGCGCGTCGGCGAGAACATCATTGATCGCCAGGAAGGGGACCCCGTGCGCCATTTCGATGAGGGGAACGGACAGCCTGCGGCATTCCCTGATCAATGCCCGCGGGATTTGAGTGTGGACTTCGCCGATACCGAGACAGATCCCGGCCGAGCCGGTCGCGTGGACCGCCTCAACCAACCTCGCGCAACTGGCGGTGGTGAGAAGCGCCGACCCGACCGTGCAGACCAGCTCGGATCCGCGCAGATGTGGCCTGGGGTCGGTCATTTCCGTGGCGTGCGCCCAGCTGACGACCCGGGGGAGCGCCCACTCGGAGCCGACGACGAGGCGGAGCCCCAGCTCGGCCACATCGACGAGCTCCCCCAGTTCCAGGCCAAAGGCGGGAGCGATCGATTTAGCCACTTCTACTATCCTCAACTCGAAATACCGGAAAAAACTGCCAATAAACGTGGATGCGCCTGCAATTGCTTGTGGCTTCCTACAATATCACCCGCTGTTACCGGTGGTTCTTCCTAAGTTGTGGCCGAAAGTGGCCGCCGCAACCCGAATCAATTCATAATTGCGAGAGTCGAAGGAGACCAGACCATGACCCACACCGAAACGGTGTCTGCCACCGAAGGCATCACCCTCAAACGAGATTTCAATCTCTTCTCATCCTTTGCGTTCGGTTTCGCCTTCATTTCGCCGATCGTCGCGCTGTATGGGATCTTCGGCGTCGCGCTGTCCATCGCCGGCCCGTCCTTCTGGTGGGGTTTCCTCATCGTCTTCGGCGGCCAGCTCCTGGTCGCCCTCGTCTTCGCGATGCTGGTCTCTCGCTGGCCCATCGAGGGGTCGATCTACCAGTGGTCGGCTCGCCTCGGGGGCAAGGCATTCGGCTGGTTTGCCGGCTGGGCTTACATGTGGACCCTGCTCATCGCGATGGCAACCGTCGCCATCGCAGCGGCGGGCTTCATCGCCAACGTCATTGGGATCGAGAACCCCACCGGAGTGGACAAGGCATGGATTGCGCTCGTGGTACTGGTGCTCGGAACGGCCGTGAACCTGGCCGGCCGAATGGTGCTGAAGGTCTTCATGATCGCCAGCATCGTGGCTGAAATCATCGGCTCGCTCGGCCTCGGCACCTGGCTCCTGTTCTTCCACCAGCACAACTCCATCAGCGTGCTGTTCGATGGGAGTGCGGGCCTCGCACCGGGCACGGACTACCTGTCCCTCAGCGGTCCATTCCTGCTCGCAATGGTGTTCATCGGCTTCTCATTCGTCGGGTTCGAGAGCGCCGGCGCGATTGCCGAAGAAGTCAATGAGCCGCGCAAGAACCTCCCCAAGGCGATCCTTTTCGCACTCATCTTCATCGCGGTGGTCGTCATGTACACGAGCCTCGCCCTCATCCTCGCCGTCCCGGACCTGGACGCCGTGCGCAGCGGCAGCGTCGCGGACCCGGTGAACTTCACTCTGACCTCGCAGCTCGGCAGCCAGATCGCCAAGCCGGTCGAGATCCTCTTCGTCATCGGCTTCCTGGCCAGCTTCCTGGCCCTGCAGACCTCGGCCTCACGAATGATCTGGTCCTTCGCGAGGGATGGCGCACTGCCGGCCTCGAAGATGCTGTCCCGACTGAGCCGGAAACAGCGCCAGCCCGTGGGCCCTTTGCTGATCACGATGGTCGTCGGCGGCGCCTTGTTCCTCCTGAGCGACGTGGCTGAGAACGTCTACACGCTGATGCTGAACTTCACCTCCGGCGGATTCTTCCTCTCATTCCTGTTCCCGCTCGTCGGATTCGTTGTTGTGAATCTGCGCGGACGCTGGCGTGCCGGCCCGTTCACCCTCGGCAAGGCAACGCTCCCGCTCGCCGTCGTCGCGCTGATCTGGGCTACCTTCGAGTTCCTCAATATCGCCTGGCCGCGGCCCGTGTACGAAGAGTCCTTCCTCGACTGGTCGATCTGGATCGCCGTAGCGGTGCTGAGCGTCGTGGGAACGGTGATCTACCTGTCCGTGCACAAGCGCATTCCCGTGGTCACCGGACTGGAGTACCGGATGCCCGAAGAGCTCCTGCCTCCGGAGAACCTCTCGGAAAAGGAACCGCACTTCTCATGAGCCATGACCCGGCGGCACGCAAGGTGGCCATCGTGACGGGCACCGCCAGCGGAATCGGGGCGGCCGCCGCCGCGGAACTCGAGTCCCGCGGCTGGACCGTCGCCGGGTTCGACCTGAGGCCTTCGCCGCAGTGCTCCTTCGACGCGTGCGTCGACATGGCCAACCCGGAGGAGGTCAGGGCCGCGGTCGCCCGGGTCGTGCAGGAACTCGGGCCGGTTTCGGCCGCGGTTTCGGCCGCCGGCTACTACGAAATGCTGCCCGTGTCCGAGGTCACGCTCGACCACTGGCGCCGGATGCTCTCGGTGCATGTCGGCGGATTCGTCAACCTCAGTCGCGCGGTGATGCCGGGAATGACCACGGCCGGCGGCGGGTCGATTGTGGCCATCACGAGCGAACTGGCCATCGGCGGCGGGTCCCATGACGCACACTACGCGGCGGCCAAAGGCGCCTTGCTCGGCCTCGTACGCAGCCTCGCCGCGGAGTCCGCACCCAGCGGAATCCGGGTCAATGCCGTCGCGCCGGGCCCAACCGACACGCCCTTGCTCGCGGCCGACTCGCCGTGGCGCGCCCCGGAATACCTCTCCACTCTTCCCCTGGGCAGGCTGACCTCGCCGGAGGAAGTCGCGATCTGCATCGCATTCCTTCTCGACGAGGGCACATTCTGTGTCGGCGAAACCCTCAACCCCAATGCCGGAGCGGTGATCTGATGCCCGAGAACACAGGCCGTTCTTACCCCGATCTCGAAGGCAAGGTCGTTCTCGTCACCGGCGCCGCGCAGGGCATGGGAGCGGCGCACGCCCGCCGGCTTTCCGCCTCGGGCGCCACCGTGGCGGTGAACGACCGGGAGGCCTCGGCCGAACTCGCGGCCCTCGCCTTCGAGCTGTCAGGACTGGCCGTACCCGGGGACGTGTCGGACCCGGATCAGGTGCGCGCGCTGGTGCAGCGGGTCGAACAGGAACTTGGCCCGGTGGACGTCCTGGTCGCCAACCACGCCTTCATGACCATGGGGCCGTTCCTGGACGCGGACCCCGAGGATTGGTGGAAAGTCATCGACACCAACCTCGGCGGCACGTTCCACCTCGTCCAGGCTGTGCTGCCGGGGATGCGACGTCGCGGAGCCGGACGCATCGTGGTGATCTCCAGCGAGTGGGGTGTCACGGGGTGGCCGGACGCGACGGCCTACTCGGCCTCGAAGGCCGGCCTGATCTCGCTGGTCAAGACGCTGGGCCGCGAACTGGCCCCCGAGGGCATCATCGTCAACGCGGTCGCACCCGGAGTGACGGACACCCCTCAGCTCGAGGTCGATGCCCGAAGCGCCGGGATCTCCCTGGACGAGATGCGGGCCGTCTATGCCGGCAGCATCCCCCTGGGCCGGATCGGCACGTCGCCCGAAATCGCGGCGGCGGTCGCGTTACTTTGCGATTTCCGACTCTCCGCGATCATCGGCCAGGTGGTGCAGGTCAACGGCGGCTCCACGAGAGGGCGGGCGTGAGCATGCCCCCGATTCCAGATTCTTCACGCCTCCGGGCGGCACAGCACACAGAAGGAAAAACGCCATGAACACTCCCGACATCAGCGCCCGAAGCACGCCGGTGGGCCAGGTCGACGGCCAGAAGTCCCCGCGCTACGCCGGCCTGACCACGTTCGCCCGGCTGCCCCGGCTCGAGGACGTGCCGGACTATGACGTGGCGGTTGTGGGCATCCCCTTCGACGCGGGGGTCACCTACCGTCCCGGAGCGCGCTTCGGCCCCTCGGCGATTCGTGAGGCGTCCCGCCTGCTCCGCCCGTACAACCCCGCCCTCGACTCGATGCCCTTCGCAGATGCGCAGGTGGTCGATGCGGGCGACATCGCCTGCAACCCCTTCGACATCGTCGAGGCGCTCGGTGAGATCGAGGCGGGGCTCGCCGAGCTGATGGCGGACGGCCGCATCGTCCTGGCCCTCGGCGGCGACCACACCGTCGCGCTCCCGGCGCTGCGGGCGGCCCACGCCCAGCACGGCCCGGTCGCCCTGGTGCATTTTGACGCACACCTCGACACGTGGGACACCTACTTCGGCGCGCCGTACACGCACGGCACCCCCTTCCGCCGCGCGTCGGAGGAAGGGCTGATCCGCAAGGACCGGTCGGCCCATGTCGGAATCCGCGGATCGCTGTACGACCCGGCGGATCTCACCGATGATGAGAAAATGGGTTTCACCATCGTGCACTGCCGCGACTTCGACCGCATCGGGGTCGAAGGCATCCTGGAGCGAGTGCTGGAGCGGGTCGGCGACGCTCCCGTGTACATCTCGATCGACATCGATGTGCTGGATCCGGCATTCGCGCCCGCCACCGGCACGCCGGAAGCCGGCGGCATGACAAGCCGGGAGCTCCTCGCGGTGCTCAGGGGGTTCCGCCACAACAAGATCGTCGGCGCCGACATTGTCGAGGTGTCCCCGGCCTACGACCACGCGGCCATCACGGCCGTGGCGGCCGCGAATCTTGCCTATGAGCTGATCACGATCATGTCTGCGCAGCGCCGCGAATGACTGCCGCAGGCCCCATCCGATGGCCGGAGGGGAAGCAGTCGGCAGCGGCATTCACCTTCGATGTGGATGCCGAGTCGGCCGTGCTCTGGAACGCACCGGGGAACGCCGACCGGATGAGCGTGATGAGCCACCAGGCCTACGGCCCGCTCGTGGGCGTTCCCCGGCTGTTGCGGATGCTCGACCATCATCAGATCCGATCCACGTTCTTCGTCCCGGGGTACACGGCCCACCGGTATCCGGGAATTGTCAGGGACATCGCCAGGGCCGGCCACGAAATCGCACACCACGGCTACCTGCACGAGCAGCCGAGCGCCGTCGACCTCGCCGGTCAGATCGACAACCTCGATCGGGGACTGGACGCGCTGGCTGAGGTGGCCGGCGTGCGGCCGGTTGGCTACCGGGCGCCGATGTGGGATCTGTCCTGGGAGACCCCGGCGCTGCTGGCCGCGCGTGGATTCCTCTACGACTCGAGCCTGATGGACGCCGATGTTCCCTACGAGCTTGCGATCACGCCGGGCTCCGGGGAGTCGATCGTTGAAATCCCCATCCAGTGGGCGCTGGACGACTGGGAGCAGTACTGCTTCCTCCCGGACATCTCGGGCAGCGGCCTGATCGAGACGCCGGCCAAGGCCCGCGAGCTCTGGACCAGCGAATTCGAGGGGCTCCACGACGAAGGCGGATGCTGGGTGCTCACGAATCATCCCTTCCTCTCCGGCCGCCCGGGGAGAGCCAGGCAGCTGGGCGAGCTCATGGCCGAGGTCATGGCAACCCCGGGTGTGTGGGTCGCGTCCCTCGAGGAAATCGCGCAGCACACCCGCAGCCTCGGGCTCGCACCACGGTCAATCGTCCGGCCGGAACTCTGACGCGGAACTGCAACAGCCCCGCATCAAGCCACTCGCACCACGCCACCCGGAACCGCTGCTCCACCGCCCAACCTCACTACAGAAAGACACTCGATAATCGTGACTGCCACAACCGTCAATGACACCACGGTCACTGACTCCACCGCCAATGCCACCGCCGCCAATGCCACCGCAGGGGCGGGGCTTGACCAGCGCACGGTCGAGCTCGATCGTGCCTTCGTTTTCCACTCCTGGTCCGCGCAGGGCGCCCTCAACCCGCTCGTGATCGCCGGCGGGCTGGGCTCTCGCGTGTGGGACAACGCCGGTCGCAGCTACCTCGACTTCTCGAGCCAGCTGGTGAACGTCAACATCGGCCACCAGCATCCGGCCGTCGTCAAGGCGATCATCGACGAGGTCGGGACGCTGGCGACCGTCGCTCCGTCGACAGCCAACCTGGCCAGGGGCGAGGCAGCCAAGCGCATCGTCGGCCGGGCGCCGGAACGGTTCAACAAGGTCTTCTTCACCAACGGTGGGGCGGATGCGATCGAGAATGCGATCCGGATGGCGCGGCTGCACACCGGTCGCGACAAGGTGCTCTCGACCTACCGCTCGTACCACGGCAACACCGGTTCGGCCATTGTCGCCACCGGAGACTGGCGCCGCATCCCGAACGAATTCGCGCGCGGACACGTGCACTTCTTCGGCCCGTATCTCTACCGCAGTGAGTTCTGGGCGACATCGCCGGAGCAGGAATGCGAACGCGCCCTGCGCCACCTGGAGCGCATGATCCAGAGCGAGGGCCCCACGTCGATTGCGGCCGTGCTGATCGAATCGATCCCGGGCACGGCCGGCGTGCTGGTGCCGCCGCCCGGGTATCTGGCGGGGGTGCGGGCGCTGTGCGACCGTTACGGCATCCTGCTGATCCTGGACGAGGTCATGGCCGGGTTCGGGCGCACCGGGCGCTGGTTCGCGTTCGAGGGCTACGACGTCGTTCCTGACCTGATCACCTTCGCCAAGGGCGTCAACTCGGGCTACGTTCCGACCGGCGGCGTGATCATCTCGGATTCGATCGCGCACACCTTCGATACGAGCGTCTTCCCTGGCGGCCTGACCTACAGCGGTCACCCGCTGGCGATGGCGTCCATCGTGGCCGCGCTCGACGCGATGGAGGACGAGGGCATCGTGGAGAACGCGGCCCGGATCGGCCGCGATGTGCTGGCGCCGGGGCTTGCCGAGTTGCAGGCGAAGCACCCGGTCATCGGCGAGGTGCGCGGTGAGGGTGTGTTCTGGGCGCTCGAACTCGTCTCCGACCGGGAGACCCGCGAGCCGCTCAACGGCGCGGTGATGGGGCGGATCAAGGCGGAGCTGCTCGGCCGGGGCCTGCTGCCGTTCCTCGCGGACAACCGCATCCACGTCGTGCCGCCCTGCGTGGTGACCGATGACGAGGTCGCCGAGGCCCTGGCCGTCTACGACGAGGTGCTCAGCCTCGACCTGCTCAACTGATCGGTGGTCGAGCTTGTCGAGACCCTGATCTCGACAAGCTCGATCACCGCGGCTCGATCACCGCGACACCCGCAAACCACAACACCGACAGAATCGACAGATGACAATGAACGCTATTCCCACAATCAGCCACTGGATCGACGGGGCCGCCGCCGCCGGCACCTCGACCCGCACCGCGCCGGTGTTCAACCCGGCCACCGGGCAGGTCGCCAAGAACGTGAGCCTGGCCAGCACGGCCGACGTCGACGTCGCGATTGCGTCGGCCCTGGCCGCTTTCCCGGCCTGGCGTGACACCTCGCAGGCCAAGCGCCAGAGCATCATGTTCAATTTCCGTGAGCTGCTCAACGCCCGTAAGGGCGAGCTGGCCGACATCCTCACCGCCGAGCACGGCAAGGTGAGCGCGGATGCGCTCGGCGAGATCACGAGGGGGCTGGAGGTTGTCGAGTTCGCGCTCGGGATGCCGCACCTGATGAAGGGCGATTACTCGGAGAACGTGTCGACGGGCGTGNCACGCTCAAGCAGGCCCTCGGTGTGGTGGGCATCATCAGCCCGTTCAATTTCCCGGCGATGGTGCCGCTGTGGTACTTCCCGATCGCGATCGCGGCCGGGAACACGGTCGTGCTCAAGCCCAGCGAGAAGGACCCGTCGGCGTCGAACTGGATGGCCGCCCTCTTCACCGAGGCGGGCCTGCCCGACGGTGTTTTGAACGTCGTGCACGGCGACAAGGAGGCCGTCGACGCTCTGCTGGTGAACCCGGCCGTGCAGGCGATTTCGTTCGTCGGGTCGACCCCGATCGCGAAGTACATCTACGAGACCGCGGCGCTTCACGGCAAGCGGGTGCAGGCCCTCGGCGGGGCGAAGAACCACATGCTGGTGCTGCCGGACGCGGACCTGGACCTCGCCGCGGACGCGGCGGTCAACGCC
>NZ_SOHC01000010.1:0-32412 GCF_004403955.1 Cryobacterium sp. TMT1-2-1 | reverse complement strand
GGCCGCAGACCAACGGGAAGATCGAGCGCTTCCACCGCACTCTCGCAGCCGAGTGGGCTTACGCCCGGCACTACAGCTCAGACCACGCCCGAGCCGACACCTACCAGGGCTGGATCCATAGCTACAATCACCACAGACCCCATACCGGCATCGGCGGCAAATCACCCATCGACCGCGTTCACAACGTCAGTGGGAACAACAGCTAGCCCACTGAGGGGATCGATGGACGGGGTGCACGTAGATTCGGACCAGCGTGCCGATCTCATTACCCTCGGGGTCAATCACAAGGGCGTCGCACAGATCGTCGCTCGTAAAGTCGACCACGATTTTCCCTTCTTTGTGGTCCGCAGCGGGGACTTCGTCTGGGCCAGCATTCCTTCCGCTCATGAGGTGCTTTCGCCGGCCAGTGTAGGACACCCGTTCTTTCTCCACCATGGCTCGACACGAAGTTCCCGACGTTGAGCATCGCTCGCGAAACGCATGCCAATGCCAGCAGCACCCGCTGCATCCCAGTGGATCCGTGGAAGTTCGTGCTGTCTTTTGCCCCAGACGGAGCACTTATCAGGGGAGTCCTATTCTGCAAATTCTGCAATAGATGCATTACGACTTGACATAATACATATTATCGGTCATATTGAGTGGGATTTCGAGTGTGATCAAAGTGTCATGCAACGTGGTAAATGGCTAAACTTATGCACATGTCACTACCCCAGCCCGGACTGAGGGCGTACGAAATGTCCATTCGTTCGGACACCACTGAACTTGTCGGCCAGCTGCGCGAGCTCTTGGGCGCCCAGCTGGTTGCCTATCTGGGTTCCGTGACCGAAACCCGCGCCGTACGACAGTGGGCCGATGGCACCCGTAAGCCACCAGCGGAGGCGATTCGCCGGTTGAGGCTCGCGTACCAGGTCGCTGTTCTGCTCAACGAACGGGACCAGCCGCCGGTGGTCCAAGCTTGGTTTCAGGGGATGAATCCCCAGCTCGAAGACACGGCGCCGGCGCGGCTCATCCGTGAGGGCAACCCGGATGAAGTCGGCCCTCGCGTGCTGGCCGCTGCTCGCGCGTTCGCTGCCGTCGGATAGCGGATCCCACTCCGGCCGCAGCCAACTGTTTGGCCACGGATGCTGCTCGCTATGCGTTCAGGCCAGTCGGGAGCGTCGAATTTCAGCGGGGCCGGAATCGTCCGAGAATACGAGATCGAGTCGCGTCCGCCGGGTCAAAACCCAGAATTTGGTGTAATACTGGTGGTATTGAAGTGGTTATGCGGGTTTATCTCGGCCACCGGAGATTGGAGGATCACATGGCTATCACGACGCACGTCACCACCGCCCACACGAGGATGATCAAGCTCGACATTCGGGAGATCACTCGCCGATTGAATGGGGCCCTGGGCGCGACTCTTGTTGCCTCTCTATCCGGGAGCAAAGACGCGAAGCTCCCGTACCGGTGGGCGAAGGCCGATGGTCCCGCGCCGAAGAACGAGGCGATGCGACGCCTTCAGTTCGCCTACGAGCAGTGGACGATGCTGGCCGAGGCTGAAGGTGAGCACGTCGCCCGCGCCTGGTTCATTGGAGCGAACCCGTGGCTCGGATATGACACCCCGGTCACCGCCATTCGTGAAGACCGGTTCAAGGACGTAGCCACAGCGGCTCAGGCCGTCATCGACGATTCCTTCTCCGGCTGATGCAGGTTTGTGCCCGCTCTGGGCTGGAGCTCGTGGATGATCCGATGCCTGGCAACTACCGCATTGCTCGTACTTCGTTCGGGCCGCTCGCCCCGGTGCCCCGAGAACTAGAACCTGACGGCTCTCTCGACCCTGCCGGTTGGAGCCGTTTCGATACTGTCGGGCGCACTCTGTACTCCACTGACGACCGGCTCACGTCTTTCATGGAGCTTCTGGCTCCGTACCGTACCGAAATCAACGGCGCCCGTCGCGCCCTGCAGAAAGACGCGGATGCGATGGGTGTCCCGCTCGATGAGTACTGGGCCATGGTCGTCGCCGACTGGGATGAGGCCGGAACGATGCGGGCCAGGTGGCTACCGAAAGTGTGGCGAGATGGCCGGGTTATCTATCGCCTGAACTATCCGCCTGGTTGGTGGGTGGACATTACATCAACCAGGACCCTCGCGGCACTGTCCGCGCACCTCGACAGCGAACTGACTGACCTGGGTGTTACCGGGGGCCTCACCGTCGCCCACGTCACAAGTGACGACCGGGCGATCACCACCTTGATCGCGGGGTGGCTCAGAGACACGGTGACACTTTTTGACGGTACGCAGCCCCTCGGGGTTCGCTTCACCTCCAAGCACGGGCACCCCACCGGCGGAACCGGAACATGCTGGGCGTATTGGATGCGCGCGACCGACGCAGGGTTGGACGAGCCGATCAATATCACCGACGACATCGCCATCGCCGAGCGTGACGCGGACTTGAAAACGGCACAGGAGTTCTGCAAGATTCAGACCCGGTGACCACGGAAAGCAGAAACGCTGAATTTCGCGTGTCGGCAGTTTCGCGCGGGATTTCACCTGTCTCGCTAGTTGAAAGACAGAGCGAGTCTCGCAGGGTGTCCCGTAGGACACATGTGAGCGGGATTTTCTTACGGGCGGGGTAAAGGCGACTCTCCTGGCCAAGCGGGCTGTGCAGGCCAGTCTCCGCGGGGCATATCCGTAGGGGTTAACAGACATCGGAGGCGTGGGAAGTCGGGGGTGTCGCCGCGTCCCTCTAAGGTTTGGACATGGCTATCAAACCGCCTCCGCTACGCACCTTGCATTTTGGTCGCCTCGACGCGAGTGACGAAGCCACCGAGGACCCAGAACTCCTTCTGAACGGCTACCTGGACTAAGGAGTCCGTCTATCAGATGACGACGGGCCTCGCCTGGTACATCTTGGGGCCAAAGGGCGCTGGGAAGTCAGCCGTTTTTGAGCACTTCCGACTCAAGTGGGAAGACAGATTCGACCGGTTCTTTGTCTCCTGGGACCTGCGAGGATTCCCCGTCGCTGATGTCACGCAGATTCAGACAGGACAATCCCATGGATCCTCGCGCACTCAGTCCGCGTGGGAGTTCCTCCTACGTCTGCGAGTGTTCCAAACTCTCTCGAGTGACGAAGGTCTTGACGCGCCCAAGGAATTCACATCCCTCCGCGCTGAACTGGTCAAGAGCGGCCTATTGATAGACGACTGGAAACTAAGCGTTTCCCGGTGGTTAAGCAGCAGTGCCTCGTTCAAGATCTCCCTCGGCTTCTTTGGTTTCGATGTGTCCAACCAACCAGTTGGCCCGCTCGAGGTGTCAGCCGTGCTTAGGACAGCACTTGGTCGTGTTGGCACCAAGAACCGGCACATCATTTCGGTGGACGGATTGGATTCGTTCTTCCTTGAGACGAGTGATGATTGGGCTTCTCTGGCCGGGCTTGTGCATGCAATTGAGTCAGTCAATCGTTTCCTCGGAAAGATTGGACTGCCTGTAACCGTCGTTGCGGCAATACGGACAGAAGCGTTCGAAGCCCTCGAAAGCACCGACTCGAACAAGCTCAAATCTCACACGGTGTACTTGGACTGGAGCCCGTCGGGCGTCGGATCAGGCAGTGAGCTCTGGACGCTTGTCGACACGAAGATCCGCGTATCGGAACCAGGCATCAAGAGGTTCACGGACACTTACTTGAGCACGGACATCGGTCAAGGACATTACTCCCGTATCCCCGACTATTTCTTGGCATACACGCGCCTCCTCCCAAGAGATCTGATCGCGATGATGACTCACTTGCAGGCGGTTCATCCAGGCTCGGCACCTGTCAGCGAACATGACGCGGTCACGACGGTCCGGAACTACGCCGAACAATACTTTGTCGGTGAAGTCGCCAACAATCTGGCAGGAATTCTGACAGACCGAGCAGGTCGGCAGCAGAAGACTCGAGTCTTCTTTGAAGCGGTGAAGAGCGTGAAGTTTGCCGAGTTCACTCTTCACGAAATCCAGCAGGAATTGGACGGAGAGTTGGCGGAGGCGGAAACTAAGCAACTGCTCAGGCAGATGTTCGAAATCGGAGCGATCGGAATCCGGACTCGGAACAACAACTACGTTGAGCGGACGGACTTCGTCTATCGCAAGGCGTCACCGGTTGCGTTCAACCCTCGCCGAATCTTTCTCCTGCACAATGCGCTGATCGTCGCTTGGAACAAAGCGAGGGTTTGACCGCAAGCGCGCACGGTTCCCTTTCCTGTGCCGTGTACCGTCGAGTGATGCCAAGCTACGAAAGCTCCGACGGGTCAGCACTCCACTACGATGACGTGCCTAGCACCGGCAACGCCGGCGACACGTGCCCGGTCATCCTCCTTGCCGGAGGAGCGGCCCGCCACCCCAGTTATCTTGGCGACCTGGCTGGCCCTGACCCCGTTGGGTGGACACCTCACAACAGAGAATGTTCACTATGGCAAGATCACGTCGGGAGTTCACTCCTGAGTACAAAGACGAGGCCGTGAGGTTGCGTCCAATAGCGTGGTGTAACCCCCGGCCCTGATGGCCAACCTGCTCACGCGCATGCAGGAATGGGACTACTACCTGGGCATAGCCGGCGTGAAGCGGATGCAGGGCCTGTACCAGGCGACTCTGGTGGCCCAGGGAGCCTTTTCCGTCTACCGCACGGAGAAAATCAAGGACATCGGCGGCTGGCCGGATGCCATCGGTGAGGACATCGTCGTGACTTGGAGACTGCTCGAACAGGGCGGCCGGGTGATCTTCGAGCCGACCGCGGTTGCGTTTACTGTTGTCCCGACGAACGTCGTGCATTTCATGCGCCAGCGGGCCCGGTGGGCACGTGGCATGTTCGAAGGCATCCGTGCGGTGCCCCCGTGGCGCCAGCGCAGGACGCTGGCCGCGCTGATCACAGACATCGATTTCCTAATTCCGCTGCTGGACGTCGGGTATGTGCTCATCTGGCTGCCCGGCCTGATTCTCTTCCTGTTCGGTATCCCGGCCATCGTGTCCGCGTGGGCCCTGACTGTCGTCCCCATCACTCCGATCTGCACGAGTACTGCCGAAGCTATGACGCGGCAATCAGCGCTTCGGAAAGCACTCGAGGATCGGGGTGTGTTCTACGTCCTAGCGGTGCCGATGAATCAGCGTGTCATCGCCAAGACAACGGGGAGTGTCCCGGGCGGCGAATGGCGGGCCGACGAACTGATCGCCTCTCTGCCCGCGACCGCGTGGCGGACTCGCTCCGCCGGTAACGGCTCGAAAGGTGATCGCCGCTACGGCTGGGCCAGGGCACGTATCAACGGTGCACGCGACCCCGACGCCGAGTACTGGCTCCTGGCCAGGCGCAGCCTCGCCGACCCGACCGAGATCGCCTACTACCTGACCCACGGACCCAAACGTGTTGCCCTTGCCGAGCTTGCCCGGGCCGCCGGAGCCCGCTGGGCCATCGAGGAGAGCTTCCAGACCAGCAAAGGCCAAACCGGACTGGATCATTACCAGGTGCGGCAATACACCGGCTGGTATCGGCATATCACCCTCTCGATGCTCGCGCACGCGTTCCTGACCGTGACCCGGTCAAAAAAGGGGGCCACATCCAGACGACAGCGACCTCATCGCCCTGAGCCTGCCCGAAATCAGGCACCTCCTCGTCTGCCTGGTCTTCAGCGAGCCGCCGGACCCCGAACGCGTCCTGAGCCGCTCACGCTGGCGACGCCGACATCAACAAACCGCGAAACGACATCACTATCGAACCCGCGGACACGCCCCATAAACGCGACTGTAGTACTAGGCCAGATCGACATGCGGAGGCACCGCAACGATCAGGCCCGCGCCCACGAGGCCTACTGGGAATAACACCGTAGCGGCCCGGGCACTCCGCCCGGGCCGCCGCTACCACCTCGTCAGAACCGCGCTACCAACTACGTGGACTGGCGCTACCATCAAGCGCTACTCGCCATGTAGAGTTCAACAGGCACCACGCAGTCGCTCCAGCCCTGCGCCGGAAGGCCGTAGGGGGAGTTATTGACCGGGAGTAACCCGATGACGGGTAGGGCAGTAGCCGACGACCGGGGCGCGGTGCTCGTCGTCGATGACGACGAGATGATCGTGGGCCTGGTCGCGCAAGGGCTCCTCGCAGCCGGCTACCGCGTCACGACGGCCTCCAGCGGCGCCGAGGCGCTGGAGAGACTGGCCGAGGCGGTCCCGGACGTCGTCGTCTCCGACGTCAACATGCCGGACATGGACGGCTTCACCCTCGTGCAGCGACTGCGCGAGGACTCCCGGCTGCGTTCCCTGCCCCTGTTGTTCCTCACCAGCCGCGCGGAGGCCGCGGACGTGGTGTCCGGCATGCGTCTCGGCGCGGACGACTACATCACCAAGCCCTTCGACCTGCCGGTCCTGGTCGCTCGCGTGGACGCCAAGCGGCTACGGCCGCCGTTGCCTGCTGACCGACTGCAGACTGACCGCCGCACGGGGCTGGCCTCGTCCGCGACGTTCATGGACGAGCTCGACCGGGAGCGCGAGCGGGCGCTGCGCAGTGGCCGCTCGGGGCACTTGGCACTGCTCGGGTTGAACGAGTCCGGGAGCATCCGTGCGCGCTTCGGGGAGCGCGGGGTCGACGAGGTGTTGCGGCAGGTCGCCGATGTGCTCGGCGCCGTGGTCACGCCGCTGGAGACGGCCGGCCGTACCCCCGATGGCGGCTTCGGGCTGCTGCTGCCGGAGACGTCGTCGGACGACGTGCGCGACCTGCTGCAGGGACTCTCCGAACGCCTCGCCGGCCGCCGCCTGGACATCGAGGGCTCTAAGGTCAGCGTTACCCCGCTCGTCGGATACGTCCCGCTCGACGCCGTCCAGTCGGCCAAGCAGGCGGTCGAGCAGGCCGGCGCGGCGCTCGAGCACGCGCAGATGCACCTCGATCTGCGGCCGATCGCGTACCGTCCCGAGATGCTCGCCGAGGCCGCGGCACCGCGCCAGCCTCGGCCGCTTCTCGAGCGGCTGCGCACGCCGTTCCAGGTCGCGCTGACGTTCGTCATAGGCATTGTGCTGCCGTACTTCGTCTACCTGTTGGCTGACCGCGCGGGTTTCGACATCACACCGTTCGCCTACCTCGTCGTCGTCTTCTCGCTGCTGGTGACAGGGATCGCGATCTGGGTCGAAGGACTGCTCGCCCTGAACCCGGCGCAGCCGCCTCCCGCACCAGAGGAGCAGGACGGCGGTCCGGCGTACCCGCCTGCGAGTGCCGTCATCGCGGCGTACCTGCCGAATGAGGCCGCCACCGTCCTGGAGACCGTCGAGGCCTTCCTGAGGGTGAACTACCCCGGCGACCTGCAGGTCGTGCTTGCCTACAACTCGCCCGTCCCGCTCCCGGTAGAGCGCGTCCTCGGCGAGCTCGCGCAGCGCGAGACGCGCTTCACTCTGCTCAAGGTGGAGGGGAGCACGTCCAAGGCGCAGAACGTCAACGCCGCCCTGCAGATCGTCACTGGTGAGTTCACTGGTGTCTTCGATGCCGACCACCTGCCCGCGGCAGACAGCTTCGTGCGCGCCTACCGCTGGATGGCCGATGGGTACGACGTCGTGCAGGGCCACCCGGTGGTACGAAACGGCGACGCCTCCTGGGTGGCGCGCACCGTAGCGGTCGAGTTCGAGATGATCTACGCAGTCAGCCACCCCGGCCGGGCGAAGCTGCACCAGTTCGGCATCTTCGGCGGGTCAAACGGCTACTGGCGCACGCAGCTGCTGCGCGAGACGCGCTTCCGCGGCTCGATGCTCACCGAGGACATCGACTCTGCCCTGCGGGTCGTCGAAGCCGGCTACCGGATCGGCTCCGACCCGTACCTCATCAGCCGCGAGTTGGCGCCGACGACGCTGCAGGCACTGTGGGACCAGCGGATGCGCTGGGCGCAAGGGTGGTTCCAGGTGTCCCTGGGCCACCTCTTCGGGGCGCTGCGCAACCCCGGGCTCACGCCCAGACAGCGGTTCGGTTTCTTCTTCCTGCTGGGCTGGCGCGAGGTCTACCCCTGGCTGAGCGTCCAAATGTTCCCGCTCATCGCCTTCTACGCCCATCGCGCCGGCGGGCCGCAGCACCTCGACTGGTTCGTCCCGGTGTTCGTCCTCACGACCATCTTCACGCTCAGCGTCGGGCCGTGGCAGACGTTGTTCGCGTATCGCCAGGCCGATCCGGAGATCCGCGCCCGCACGGCGTGGTTCTGGCTGTACCTCGTGGTTGCCTCGGTCTTCTACACCGAGTACAAGAACGTCATCGCACGCGTCGCGCAGGTGAAGCAAGCCATGCGCGAGAAGGCCTGGAAGGTGACGCCCCGGGCCGCCGGGACAGGGGGGGCGCCGGAGGGCGGACTCACCGCGCAGGCTGTCGGTCCAGCGGCCAACGACCCCGAGCACCCGGCGGACGAGCCGCTGGTCCCGCCGCCGCTGCCCCACCACACGACTTCCCCAAGCCGTACGTCGTGACCACCTCACGCGAGCACACCCGCGTCAAGGCGCTGCGGGCGCTAGGGCTGCTCGACCAGCCGGGCCAGGAGCGCTTCCGCCGGATCGTGGATCGTGCGAAGCATCTGCTGGACGTGCCGGTGGTCTACATCAATCTCGTCGACGAGACGCGGCTGTGGGTCGTGGCCTGCACCGGACAGACCGACCCCGCGCTGGATCACGACGCGTCGTTCTGCCACTTCGTCGTCGTCGACGACGCCCCGGTGCTCGTCGGCGACGCATCCACGGACCCGCGATTCTGTGACAATCCGCTCGTCGTCGGCCCTCCCCGCCTGCGCGCCTACGCCGGCTACCCGCTGCGCTGGGACGGGCAGGCGGTGGGAACGCTATGCGCCTTCGACGTCGTGCCGCGCACGTGGAGCCGCGCGGACCTGGAAGTCCTGGCCGACATGTCCGCCTGGGCCGAGCTCGAGCTCGGCGCCGAGGAGGTGCAGCGCCGGCTGGCTGCCGCTGAGCTGGCACAGCGGCTCACAGACTCCGTACTGCGTTCGGCGGGCGACGGGATCTGCGCGACGGACGGGGAGGGCCGGCTGGCGCTCGTCAACCCGGCGGCGTGCGACCTGCTCGCGGCACCGGCCGAAAAACTGCTTGGCCAGCCGCTGCACGAGTTGCTGCACCCCCAGGACAGCTCGTGCTACGACGACGACTGTGCGCTCGGCGCGGCGCTGCGCGACGAGCAGGTGCTCGTCGGCGTGGACGACGCCTTCCGTCGGCAGGACGGTGAGGTCTTCCTGGTGCAGCTTTCGTTTGCGCCGTTGCGGCAGGACGACCGGACAGCCGGCGCAGTGCTGGTCTTCCAAGACGTCAGCCAGCGGCGGGAGGTGGAGCGGCTCAAGGACGAGTTCGTCTCGGTGGTGAGCCATGAGCTGCGCACCCCGCTGACCTCGATGCGCGGCTCGCTCGGCCTCCTCGCTGCCGGGGTCGTCGCCGAACTGCCGCCCGAGGCGCAGTCGCTTGTCGACATCGCCCTCACCAACACCGACCGCCTCAGTCGGCTCGTGGCCGACATCCTCGATCTCGAGCGCCTGTCCGCGGGGCACATGCACGTCGTGCGCCGTCCTCACCGGCTGAACGACCTGGTCGCGCTGGCGCTCGCAGCCGTAGAAGGGATGGCCGCTCAGGCCGGCGTTCGACTGGAGCAGGAGACCTCCGACGACATCTGCTGGGGCGATGCCGACCGACTCGCCCAGGTGCTCGTCAACCTCCTGGGCAACGCCGTCCGCTTCAGCCACTCCGGCAGCGCGGTCCGCGTCACCGCCCGGATGCGAGAGGGTGAGATCCGCTTCGAGGTGTGCGACAAGGGCCGTGGCATCCCGCCCGACCTGGTCGAGCAGATCTTCGAGCGCTTCGTGCAGGTCGACGTGAGCGACGCCCGCGAGAAGCAGGGCAGCGGCCTCGGGCTCGCCATCTGCCAAAGCATCGTGCATGCGCACGGCGGCCGCATCGACGTCGACAGCATCCTCGGGCATGGCTCCACGTTCACGGTCGTGCTGCCGCAGCGCAGGCCGCGGAACGGGCCGTGGCCCGGCCCCCTCCGGCGCAAGGAGGAGACGTGACGCGCTGCGTGCTCGTCGTCGACGACGAGCCGGACATCCGCGCAGTCGCCCGACTCAGCCTTGAGCGAGTCGGTGGCCTGCGGGTGATCGAGGCGTCCTCCGGTATGGAGGCGCTGGATATAGTTGCCGCCTCCCAGCCGGACGCGGTCCTTCTCGACGTGATGATGCCCCGCGTCGACGGCCCGACAACGTATGCGCTGCTGCAGGCCGACCCGCGCACCCGCGACATCCCGGTACTCCTGCTCACGGCCCGGGCCGATGCCACCGAGCGAGAGCGGTGGCTAGCCGAGGGCGTGCGTGGCGTGCTGGCGAAGCCCTTCGACCCGATGGAGCTGCCGCGTCTGGTGTCCGAGTCGCTGGGATGGGGACCGTGACCGACGCGGTCGACGGTTTCCTCGCCGAGATGTGGGAGCGGTACGGGTACCTCGCCGACCAGCGCGTCGCGGCACTCGAGCGGTACGTTGAGGCCGGAGGTGGAGACCGCTCGGGCGATGTGCTGGCCGACGAGGCCGAGTCCGCCGCGCACAAGCTCGTCGGCGCGTTGGGCAGCTACCGCCGGCCCGGATCGGAGCAGGCCGCGGTTGTCGAGCGGCTGGTGCAGTCGCGCGCTCCGCTCGACGAGGTGGCTGCGGCCGTGCGCGAGCTACGCCGGCTCGTCGGCTGAGGCCCAGCGTCGGCGCAGCCTCAACGGCGGCTCCTGAGCCGGTTCATGACCCCAATGCCAGGGCCAACGGCGTCGGCCAGCCATTCCCAAACGCCACTCCCCCGAGACTCCGGAACTTCGGCGAATTGTAGCCAACCTACGTCCGTGGACGTCCCGCTGACGAACCGTTGCTTAGGTGCTGGCGATCACAGCGCTTCGGTGAATCGGGCGAGCAGCCGGATGAGGTGGATGTAGTCGTCAGGCGGGAGAGCATTCTGAACTTGCCGCCGGACTCGATCGACGACGGGCGTGAGGTCCGTCTGCGTCTGCGCACCGTCAGAAGTTAGCCGCAGGAGCCCGTCCTCTTCATGAACCCAACCGTGCCGTTCAAGTTCTGCCACGACGCCGTGGATCGTGTCGGGTGAGTCGAAGGACTTGAGCACGGTTTCCAGGTCCGTCAGACTGGCCGGCCGTTTGGACAGCGAGCTAAGCACCTGCCATCCCCGCCGGCTCACGTCGGAGTGCGCAAGCGCACGGTCAAAGGCGGCGTTCAGTCGGCCGTCCGCTTCCTTGAGCCACCAACCCACTGGACGTCCCAAAAGCTGTTCATCGGTCATTGGCATGGTCATCCCCTAATCTGCTATCGCGAGTACCTCGCAACGGACATGGCCCCCTTCAAAGCGTAATTGGGCACCCAATTGTCGTTGGCTGGCTGCTATCGGGCGCTTGGATCCAGCCCAACGAGGCTGACAAGTCCGCGGCTCGGCGTGCCCCCGACTTCGACGTAGACCACGTAGTCCCGTCCGCTCGCGTTGGCGTCGGCCCACTCAATAATCTGGTGGACAGAATCGGCACCGTCTAGTCGCCACTCGTCAGAAGCGCCGGCTGTGCCGAAGAAGTACACGCGGTAGATTGGCCGGTCAACGGACCAACTCGAGTCTCGTGGGTCAACAGCCAACGCGACGATGCTCACTCTCATCCTTCCTTGGCGACACTGCTTGGAATTCAGTATGGAATTCTGCCGCGCGGCATCACCACGATCAGGAGCGTTGCGATCGGTCCGAGGGCCAGAGACAGCAACCACCAGATCAGTCGACCGCGTCCTTCGGCTCAGCAAGGCCCGCGTTTACGAGCGTCAGCGCGAACCACCATCCACCAATCGTTGTTTGATTGCCAATGTCCATGGCCTCATGATCGCAGACACTCAGCCACGGAGAATCAGAAGCGCTGAGGGTTCCCCTTACGGGAGGTTGGTGCTGGGCATCGCTTCGACTGGTGATGATTGAACCGCACGGTCCTCGGCGGAGCGTGTGAGCCTGACGCGACCCCGGCGTGTTCGAACGGCGATGCCGGCGCAGAGGATGACCGCGATGCCGCCGATGATGGTCTGCCAGGTGAGCTCTTCGCGGAGGATGAGTGCGGCCCAGAGGATGCTGAGGACAGGTTGGGTGAGTTGCACCTGGCTAACCTGGGCCATGGGCCCGATAGCGAGTCCGCGATACCAGGCGAAAAATCCCAGGAACATGCTCACCACTCCAAGGTAGGCAAACGCCGCCCATTGGGTGAGCGTGCCGGTAGGTGGCTGGTCGACGATAGCAATTGTCATCAGGGCGACCATGAGGGGCGCGGCCAGAACGAGGGCCCACGATACGGTTTGCCAGGATCCGATCTCGCGCGCGAGCAGGCCTCCTTCGGCGTAGCCGATGGCGGCGGCCGCGACGGCACCGAATAGGAGCAGGTCTGACCATTGCAAGCGGATGCCTCCGCCGCCCTGCAGGGATGCGAAAGCCACGGCCACCAGCGCCCCGAGTGCGGCCGTGATCCAGAACGGCAGTAGTGGTCGCTCTTTTCCCCGGATTACAGCCATGACGGCCGTCGCCGCCGGGAGGAACGCAATGACCACGGCGCCGTGGCTGGCCGACGCCGTGGTGAGGGCGAATGAGGTGAGGAGGGGGAACCCGACGACGACGCCGCCCGCGACGACGGCAAGGCGAAGCCACTGGTTGCCGCGAGGAAGGTGTTGCCGGGTGATGATCAGGGCGGCCGTGGCAAGCACGGCAGCGATGACAGCGCGACCGGAGCCGATGAACAGCGGGGACATGCTCTCGACGGCCACGCGGGTGAAGGGAACGGTGAAGGAAAACGCGGCGACGCCGAGCAGCCCCCAGGCGAGGCCGGCCCGGGACGGTGATAGCGGTGCGGGCATCCGCTTGATAGCGCTATTATGATCTGACATGGATAACGATAGCAGTTTTCGGATCGTGGCCGCACTTCGCGAGTGGATCGCTGGCCGCGCGCCGGGCGCCCGGCTGCCCACCAGCCGGATGCTCGTCGCCGAGTACGGGGCGAGCCCGGTTACGGTGCAGAAAGCCCTGCGCACTCTCGCGGCGCAGGGCCTGATCGAAACCCGGCCCGGCGCCGGCACGTTCGTTCGCGCGGTGCATACCGCTCGTCCGCTCGACTTCAGCTGGCAGACCGCGGCTATGCGTTCCCCGAACAGTCACCTTGGCGGGTTAAGCCCCGCGCTACGTGCCGCTGCGCAGGGAAGCATCGCTCTGCATTCCGGGTATCCCGACCGAGAGCTGTTGCCGGAGCGGTTGGTCCGGTCAGCGTTGGCTCGCGCGGCCCGAAGCGAGGCGGCGCTGACGCGTTCACCCGTCGCGGGCCTTCCGGAGCTGCAGTCCTGGTTTGCTCAAGAGCTTGGCTCCGCGACACCGGTCGGCGTCACTCCGCCCCTATCCAGCGATGTCATCGTGCTGCCCGGAAGTCAAAGTGGCCTGGCCACGATCTTCCGTGCCCTGGTCACCGCTGGAGCGCCTCTTCTGATGGAATCGCCCACGTACTGGGGCGCGATCCAGGCTGCGGCTCAAGCCGGGGTCGACGTAGTCCCGGTTCCATCGGGACCCGAGGGGCCCGATCCCGACGAGCTCGCTCGGGCGTTCCAGGAAACTGGTTCGCGCGTCTTCTATGCGCAGCCCACCTATGCGAACCCGACTGGCGCACAGTGGTCAGAGTCCACCACGACGCAAATCCTCGACGTCGTTCGGGCGCACGGCGCCTTCTTGGTCGAGGACGATTGGGCCCATGACTTCGGCATCGATACCGATCCGCATCCTGTCGCCGGGCGCGATGACGCCGGCCATGTCGTCTATGTGCGATCCCTCACGAAGAGCGTCTCGCCGTCCCTTCGCGTGGCGGCAATTATTGCCCGCGGTCCCGCCAAGGAACGCATTCTCGCCGACCGCAGCGCCGAATCGATGTACGTCAGCGGACTCCTTCAAGCCGCAGTACTCGACGTCGTCACCCAGCCCGGTTGGCAGACCCACCTCCGCAACCTTCTCCCGCAACTGCGGGCCCGGCGAGATCTGTTACTGACGAGTCTGCGCGAGCATGCACCCGACGCCCACATAACCACGGTTCCGGCTGGTGGTCTCAATTTGTGGGCGCGCCTGCCGGATGGGACAAACCTCGAGCGGCTGGTCGCAGACTGCGAAGCCGCCGGGGTCCTGATCGCTGCCGGCTCGAGTTGGTTCCCGGCCGAAGCCACCGGCCCCTTCATCAGGCTCAACTACTCCGGGCCGAACCCGGGGGCATTTCCCGACGGAGCCCGCATCATCGGCCAAGCACTTTTGTCCAACCGCTGACGGTGCCCGCGGCCCGCGAGCGTTGTCAGCTCGAGCGCACCGCGCATAGTTGGTGCCACCGCGGGACTGCTATCTCAGCTGTCCCGTAGGGGGTTCCACGAATAACCTGGGTCATATAACTCAGTGTCCCACTTAGCGCTCGACTACCCATAGATGAATCCGACTTCGCTGGCAATCCCTTTCATGTCGGGGAAGCGCGCACTAGTCTCGTTGGAATGATTACTCAGACTTGTCCGGAATGCGGTTCTGGTGCTGTGGAGTTCGGAGCGTACTTGTCACACCCCGACCTTGGGCCGCTGGAATGGACGGACAAGTGTAGTTGAAGAAGTTGCTGGTGACGAAGGTGGCGAAGCCGAGCACGTAGTCGAAGTCGCCGATGAGGGCCGTAATCAGGATCAGGGCCAGCAGGATGCGGGCGACACCGAACATCTTGCGTACCTCGAAGACCCTTCGGCTGAGACCGACGTTCGCTGTCGCATGCTGCCACGCTACGCCCCTCGGGTGTCGGTCGGGGCCAGGACTCAGTCGAATTCCGCCACCCGCAGGCTGAGCCAGAGGGTGAGCGTGTCGTCCGGACTGGCCAGGTCGATGCCGAACAGTTCGGTGGCCCGTCGCAGCCGGTACCGCAGCGTGTTCTGGTGGACGGACAGGCGGGCTGCGGCCTGGGCTGAGTCCCGAGCGCAGTCCAGGTAGGTGCGCAGCGTGTTCGCGTAGTCGGTGCCCGAACGGGAATCGAGATCCAGGACCTGCCGCGCCTGGGGGGACACCAACCGGGGAGAGTCCCGAAGAACCCGGCCGAGTTCGAGGAGGGTGACCCGGCTCCGGACGTCGTGGACGCTCGCCACGGACGTGGAGGTGGACCTCGGCTCGGCGGCGAGCAGCAGGAGAACCAAGTCCGCGTCGTGCCGGGAGCGGCTGATCGCTCCGACGCTTGTCACCGGGGAGCCGATGGCTGCGCGGACGATGGCCCGCAGGGCGGCGGCACGGGAGACCAGTCGGCGGGCCATCGATTCCACGCCCCCGGGAAAGGTGGCCGCGGTGCCGGTGAAGAGCACGTACACGGTGTCACCGATGGCCACGCACTCCGCTCCGTGCTGGTGCGCCGCGGAATGGAGCGCGATCAGATCGACCAGCCGAACCATCCTCACCTCGTCCCCGCCGTCGGATGCGAATTCCAGCTGGAAGGCCACGACGACAAAGGGACCGGCCTGGTCGAGGCCGAGTTGCCCGAAGACGAGACTCGAGTCCTCGCCACCCTCGAGGAGGCGCCGGAGGAGTTCGGCGCGTTGCTGCCGGGCCAGGTCTGCCGCGCTGCGGGCGCGGAGCAGGTGCAGGGCCGCGATATCGGCCGCGCGCTCCAACGCGCGCTCGGCATCCGAATCGAGTTGCCCGCCGGCGTCGACAACCCAGATCGAGCCGAGCGCCTGGCTTCCCGCCCGCACGGCAACGGCGAGGCGGGGCAGCGCCGGCGGCACCCCGTCGATCCGCACGGCACCGCCCGAGCGGAAAATGGACGCGTACTGCTCGGCGTTTTCCGGCAGGTCGGGAACCTGGCGGCCGAGGATGCCCTCCTGGCGGTCCCTGTCGATCGGCTGGCCGGGGAGGGTGGAATAGGCGAGCACCCGTTCCTGGAGGTCTTCGATGGCGGTCGCGCCGCCGGTCATCGCGGCGATCGCATTCGCCAGGGCGAACAGGTCGCCGACCGGGGCGGCGGACAAGGAGGTGTCGGCCTCGGCCACCGTGGTGAGCGCGGAGGTGATCAGCGCGTCCAGTTGCCGCCACTCGATCTCGTCGTCCGTGACGAGCAGGGCGATTCCCTCCGCGTCGGCGACGGCCGCGAGGGTCTCAACGCTGAGCGACAACGCTTTCACCACGACGGCGCCGAACCCCTGCCGCGCGGCATCGCGGACGGCATCGGTCGAGGCGGGAGCGGAGGGGTGCAGACCGATGCCGAGCAGGATCCCGGTGCGGGGACCGGTCGGCGGCGTCCAGGGGTCGAAGAGGGTCGGGCTCGCCAACGGCAGCCGCCGCTGGGTGTGGCGGGAGGCGAGCCGGAGCCCCGAGCCGTCGAGAATCTGCAGCAGCTCCGTGACGGTGAGGCCGGGCGAATCGTGCGGATCGGCTGTGGCTGGCTGCATCCGGCCACGCTAGCGTTCTTTGTGCTATACGACAACATTCCGGCGGTTTGTTCGTGCTGGCGGCTAGAGAGCGGTGAGGCCCCGGGCCCCACACTTAACCCATGCTCCTCACCGCCGAAGCCGACCAGCTTGTCCGCCAGGCCCGGAATGCGGCTGCCCGCGCGGCGACCCTGGCCCGGGTGCAGGTGGTCGACGAGGACGGCATGGAGCGCCTACGCGACATCGCCGGCCTCTTCGTCGCAGTCTGGGGGACGTCCCCGTCCGGGGCGCCGCTGCCCGCCGATTTATTGCGCAGCATCAGCCACGCCGGCTGCAACGTCACCGCGGCATACTCGGAGGGCGGCGTGCTGTGCGGCGCGGCCGTGGCGATCGTCTCGCCGGACAACTCGTCGATGTACTCACTCATTGCGGGGGTCCTGCCCGACGTCGCCGATGTGGGCGTCGGTTTCGCACTGAAACAACACCAGCGGGCCTGGGCAGTTGCCAGGGGTCTGGACACCATGACCTGGACCTTCGACCCGCTGGTCAGCCGCAACGCGAGGTTCAACCTGACCAAGCTCGGCGCCCACGCGGCCGAGTACGTCCAGGATTTCTACGGCCTGATGGATGACGAGCTGAACGCCAACGACGAGAGCGATCGACTCGTGGCGGTGTGGCCCTTGACGACGCCGCAGACCATTGCGTGCAGCGATGGACTCCCGATGACGGTCGAGCTGCCCGCGTTCACGGCCGACGACGTTCGATCGACCGGCCCGGACGGCAACCCGGTTCTCGTCGAAACGGACGGTTCGCTGTGGTGTCGGGTACCGGGCGACATCGTCTCGCTGCGCGGCGTGAACCCTGATGAGGCCACCGCATGGCGCGCCTGCGCGCGAGAGATCTTCCGGGCGGCATTCGCCTCCGGGCACACGGCCCGCGGGGTCACCAGGGCCGGTTGGTACCGGCTCGCACCAGGAGGAGCGCTATGAGAATCGAAAACATCGAACTTCGCCGGGTAACCCTGCCGCTGGTCACACCCTTCCGCACGTCGTTCGGAACCGCTAACGAGCGGGAAACGACCCTCGTGCGGGTGGTCACCGCGAACGCGGAGGGCTGGGCCGAATGCGCCGCCGAACCCGATCCGCTGTACAGCTCCGAGTTCCTCGACGGCGCAGACCTTGTCATCCGCGACCACCTCATCCCTCGGCTGCAGGCGCTCGGCGACCGGCTGACGGCCGAACACGTGGCCACGGCGCTCGCACCTGTCAAGGGGCACCCCATGTCCAAGGCCGTGCTTGAAACGGCGATCCTCGACGCCCAGCTGAAAGAGACGGGCGTCTCCTTCGGCGGCTACCTCGGGGCCGTCCACGAGCTCGTGCCGGCCGGAGTATCCGTCGGCATCATGGATTCGATTGACGAAATGCTCGACGCCGTCGAGGAATACCTCGCCGAGGGGTACCTGCGAATCAAGCTGAAGATCGAACCGGGCTGGGACCTCGTCCCGGTGCGGGCCGTGCGGGAGCGTTTCGGCGACGACATTCTCCTGCAGGTCGACGCGAACACCGCGTACACGCTGGCGGATGCGCGCCACCTCGCTCGGTTGGATCCCTTTGACCTGCTCCTGATGGAGCAGCCGCTGAAGGAGGACGACATCCTCGGCCACGCCGCCCTCGCCCGGCTGATCACCACCCCGATCTGCCTCGACGAGTCGATCGAGTCCGCGCGCGACGCCGCGGCGGCGATATCCCTCGGCGCCTGCAGCATCATCAACGTCAAGCCCGCGCGGGTCGGCGGCTACCTGGAGGCCCGGCGCATCCACGATGTCGCGGCCGCCCACGGAGTGCCGGTCTGGTGCGGAGGTATGCTCGAAACGGGTATCGGCCGGGCCGCGAATGTCGCCCTTGCCGGACTGCCGAACTTCGTTCTGCCGGGCGACACGTCCGCGTCCAGCCGCTACTACGAACAGGACCTGACCGAGCCGTTCGTGCTGGAAAACGGCCACCTCCGGGTGCCGACGGGCCCGGGCATCGGCGTCGACGTGCTGCCGGACGTCCTGGCCGACCTCACCTCGTCCACGACCAACATCACCTTTTAGCCAGCCCCACCCAACCCAGTCTGGAGATCGCGCATGATCAGCACGAAGCACACCGGGCCCTCGTGGCTCATCCTCGCGTCCGTCGGCATCGCGGCTGCGCTCGTGCTGACCGGGTGTTCCGGGGGAGGCACCGCTGCCGCTCCCGACGCTGCGCCCGCTGCCGGCGACATCGACAAGGCAGCCGCCGCGGCGCTCCCGGAGAAGTACACGAAGGCCGGCGTGATCAAGGTCGCATCCGACATCCCCTTCCCGCCGATGGAGATGTTCGACGAGAACCAGAAGCTCACCGGCTTCGACTACGACCTCGCCCAGGCGTTGGGCGGCAAGCTCGGTGTGCGGATGGAGTTCATGACGCAGGCCTTCGACAGCATCATCCCCTCGCTGCAGTCCGGCAAGCACGACGTGATCATGTCCGGGATGAACGACACGGCCGAGCGGCAGCAGACGATCGACTTCGTCGACTACCTCCACGCCGGGTTCTCGATCCTGGTCCCGGCCGGCAACCCGGAGAAGATCACGACGGTCCTCGACCTGTGCGGCCGGGATGTGGCCGTGCAGAAGGCGACCGTGCAGGCCGAAATCCTGCACGGCTACGACGACGAGTGCACGGCAACCGGCGCCGGGCCGATGAAGATCGCCGAACTGCCGCTCGAGACCGACGTGCAGACGGCCGTCCGCTCCGGCAAGGCCATCGCCGACGTCGTCGACTCCGCCGTTGCGGCCTACGCCGCCCAGACCGCCGGCGACGGCGAGATGTTCGAGGTCGTGCGCGATCCGTCGAACCCGGCCGGGTACGACCCGGTGTACACGGGAATCGGCGTGTTGAAGAAGGACTCCGAGCTGAGCCGTGCCCTCCTGCTGGCGCTGGAAGCCGTGATCGCCGACGGATCGTATGAGGAGATCCTGGCCAAGTACTCCATGACCGACTACGCCGTTGACGCGGCCGGAATCAACTTGGGTTCGTGACCTCGTGCAGCACAGCGCCCTGACCTCCAGGGACCCGGTCACCCTGGCCGGGGGCGTCGACCCGGATGACATCGTCGCGGTGCCGCTGCGGCATCCGTGGCGCTGGGTCATCGCGGCGGTTCTCCTGGCGGGCTTCGTCAGCCTCGCCGTGTCGCTGTGGGGGAACCCGAACGTCCATCACCCCACGATCAACGAGTTCATCTTCAGCCCGCGGATCCTCAGCGGGGTGGTGCTCACCCTCGTGCTCACGGTCGTCGCCATGCTGGTCTCCACCGTGCTTGGCGTGCTGCTGGCGGTCATGCGACTCTCCCACAACCCGGTGATGAACGTGCTGGCGTGGCTGTACGTCTGGGTCTTCCGCGGCACCCCGCTGCTGATCCAGATCGTGTTCTGGGGCTACCTGGGGCTGCTGTACTCGCAGATCTCGCTCGGCATCCCATTCACCGACTTCACGGTGTTCTCGGTGGACACGAACACTCTGATCCCGGCGCTCACGGCCGGACTGCTCGCCCTCACGCTCAACCAGGCCGCCTACTCGGCCGAGATCGTGCGCGCGGGGATGCTGTCGGTCGACGAAGGCCAGCACGAGGCGGCGTATTCGGTCGGGATGAGCCCGCTGTTCACCCTGTTCAAGGTCGTGCTCCCGCAGGCCATGCGGGTGATCATCCCGCCGATGGGCAACGAGACCATCTCAATGCTCAAGAACACGTCCCTGCTCTCCGTTATCGCGGTGCTCGAGCTGTACACGGTGGCTACGCAGATCTCGTCCCAGAGCCTCCGCCAGGTCGAGATGCTCGTCGTCGTCAGCTGCTGGTACCTGTTCCTCACCTCGGTGCTGTCGATCCCGCAGTACTACCTCGAGCGGCACTTCGGGCGCGGCAACGCGCGCAGCCTGCCGCTCACACCCATCCAGCGCATCCGGGCGGCAGTGCGCCGGGCCCCGAGTACCCCTGTCAGCGAAAGGTCGGACGCACGGTGATCGACGTGACAAGTACGACGCAGATGGATGTCCGCCCTGAGCCGCTGCTCAGCGCCCGCTCGGTGCGGAAGAGTTACGGTGGTGTCGAGGTGCTCAAGGGCGTCTCGCTCACGGTCGACGCCGGCCAGGTCATGTGCCTGCTCGGCCCCTCCGGCTCCGGCAAGTCCACGTTCCTGCGCTGCATCAACCACTTGGAGCGCATCGACGGTGGCCGGATCTCCGTCAACGGGGAGCTCGTCGGCTATGTGCAGCGGCAGGACCGTATCTTCGAGATGAACCCGCGCGAGGTCGCCAGGCAGCGCCGCGGCATCGGCATGGTCTTCCAGCGCTTCAACCTGTTCCCGCACATGACCGCCCTGGAGAACATCACGGCGGCGCCGATCGGGATACGGAAGGTCGGGAAACAGAAGGCCAGGGACCGCGGGATGGAACTGCTCGACCGAGTCGGGCTGGTCAAACTTGCCCACTCGTATCCGGCCCAGATGTCCGGTGGGCAGCAGCAACGCGTCGCGATCGCGCGCGCTCTGGCGATGGATCCCAAACTGCTTTTGTTCGACGAGCCGACCAGCGCCCTCGACCCCGAGCTCGTTGGCGATGTGCTGGACGTCATGCGAACCCTCGCCGCGGACGGTATGACGATGGTGGTCGTCACCCACGAGGTCGGCTTCGCGCGTGGAGCCGCCGACGTCGTCGTGTTCATGGACGCGGGCGTCGTCGTGGAGGCAGGTCCGCCGTCCAGCGTGCTCGACAATCCGCAGAGTCCGCGCACCAGGGCCTTCCTCGAAAGCGTGATGTAGCCCGGATTCCTCCATCGACGGATCGGTGGGGGTCGACCGTCGCCGCCTCGCGGAGTAGCGTCGGAACAAATCACGGCGGACGCCGGAGGGAGCCGACCAGGCATGTCAGCACTCACGAATTACGGCCGGGCGAGTGCGGCCACGCCCATGGCCATCCAGAAGTTACTCTCATCGCCTTCTCTGAACCTGCAGGTCACCGCACGAACCCCACACGCGACCCGCGTCGGGGTGACCGGGCCCTCGATGAACCTGTTCCTCTACAGCGACGGGCTGATGGGACTGCCCCGAGTTCAGCTGACTCAAGGGGTTAGTGGTTTCAGGCGGCCTTGAGGGCCATGTGTATTGTCTCAAACTCGATCGGGGTGAGCTTACCGAGGCGGCGTTGCCGGCGCTTCCGGTGGTAGGTCCGCTCGATCCAGACGACGATCGTGAGGCGTAGTTCTTCCCGGGTCGCCCACCGCTGCCGATCGAGGACGTTCTTCTGCAGCAGCGCGAAGAACGACTCCATCGCGGCGTTGTCGCCGCACGCGCCGACGCGTCCCATCGACCCATCGCACACCTCCGTGATCAAGGTGTTGCGACGACCAATTGAATTCAACCGGTGCGGTGTTCGGTGATGTCCGTCAGCCAGAGCTGGTTCGGGCGTGTCGCCGTGAATTTCCGCTTGACGTGATCGTCGTGGATGGGAGGGCCGGCCTGGTGGAGCTCGTCGGTGATGAACCGGTAGCCGAACGCGGGGTCGTCCTGGTGCGCGTCCCAGGCGGCGTTGGTGAGGTGCGCGTCGTCCCAGTCGCGTTGGGAGACGGGGTTGCGCTTCTATTGGTAGAACGCTTGCTTAGAGAAGCGCAACACCCGGCAGGTCACCGTGACGGGGATACCGTCGACGGCCATTTCGAGGACCAGCGGGTACATCATTTTGGGTTGACGCCCCGGGACAGGTAGGCGACAGCGCGGCGCATGACCTCGGCTTCCTGCTCGAGGAGCCGGATGCGTTTCTTCGCATCCCGGAGCTCGGCGGATTCCTTCTCGGTCACGCCCGGCTTCACGCCCTCTTCGACGTCGGCCCTCTTCAGCCAGTTCGCTAGGCAGGACTCCGAAATCCCGAAGTCCTTCGCGATCTGGTTCAGCGGGGCTTCGTGCTTCCTGGCCACGGCACCGACGTCGCGGCGGAAGGGTGGGTAGTGCCTGGGCATGGTGACATCCTTGCAGCGAAGACGAATCTTCACAGGTCAGGAGTCAACCAAACCGGGGGCAGTCCCGGCCTCGCCGCGGAGGTCGTGGCCGGCCGCGGCGGCTCGGGCGATCGGGATGGCCATGGCCGTGTCGTCGGTCCGCTCCCCCGGTTCCCAGAACAGCTGGCCGCCGCCGAACATGTCCACGGCGATCTCGTCGGGCAGCGGCGGCTGGAACTCTTAGCGGGCGCCGAGCGCGTCTCCGGTGGCCAGGCCGAGCAGCACCCCGGTCGCGCGATCGTTCTGTGCGGACGTGAGCTTCATGTCGGCCTCCTTGGGGTGTCAGTGCCGACCTTGTCGGGTACACGGATGGTCGCTGACACTACTCCTCCTTCTTGGACCCTATGCGTGGCGGCGCGAAGAATCTTGGCCGCTTTCCGGGGGCAGGACCTCGCGGGCCGTCGTCGACGCAATTCGGTCGCGCCCGGCGGCTTTGGCGACATAGAGCTGGGCGTCGGCGTTGTCGACAAGTTCATCAGCGGATCCGATCGGCCCCAGGGCGCAGCCACCGCTGACCGTCACCGAGATCTGCGTGCCGCCCGCCACGATCGGTGTCGCTGCGATGGATCGGCGGATTCGCTCCGCGACGAGGAGGGCGCCGGCCAGATCGGTGCGGGGAAGCACGACGAGGAACTCCTCGCCGCCCCACCGGCCGGCCACATCCCCCTCGCGCAGTTCCTGGCGCAGGCGCACGGCGAACTCGGCAAGCACGAGGTCTCCTGCGGGATGTCCGAAACCGTCGTTGACGCGCTTGAAGTTGTCGACGTCGAGCAGGAGCGCGCAGAGCGGATCATGGTGACGCACCGCCTGGGCATGGTGGTAGGCGAGCTTCTCCTCGACATGGCGCCGGTTGTGCAGTCCGGTGAGCGCATCCGTGCGAGACAGCAGATCGAGCTCGTCATTGCGCTGGCGAAGCTGGTCCTGGAGTTTCTTGACGTGTGCGGCCGCGGCGACACGCGCGACGAGTTCGGCCGGCTCGAAAGGCTTCTTGAGGTAGTCGTGTGCGCCGCCGCGCAGACCGCGCAACACGTCGTCCATCTCGGTCAGCGTGCTGAGAAACACGACCGGAATGTCCATCAGGTCCGGGATAGCCTTGAGCTCCGCGAGCACCTCGTAGCCGTCGAGCCCGGGCATTTCGATGTCGAGCAGGATGACGTCGGGCGGAGAGTCCCGGCACGCGTCGAGCGCCGCGGTCCCGTCGACGGCCTCGATGACGTGGTGGCCCGCGGCCTCCAGGTGAGAGCGCACGACGGCGCGAATGACGAGCGAATCGTCGGTGATCATTACCGTTGCGCCCGCCGCGGCCACACCTGAACCTGCCAGGCCGTTCACAGTCGCGCCGCCAGCGCCACCGGGTCGGCGACCAGCATCAGCTCACCGTCCGAGTCGACCGTTCCGGAAATGAAGGCGCGGCCCTGTCCGGTGGGGGCCGGGCGGATGTCGGCGGCACTGATGCGACGCAGCCCGGTGACCGCATCCACGAGCAACCCGAACGTCGTCTCACCGGTTTCAACGACGAGGACGTGGCTGCCTCCGCCGCCCAGCGCCGAGATCACCGTCAGCGGCGGCTGACCGGGCAAGATGCCAACGATGTCGGAGGCAGCCCCAGGCAATGAACGGATGCCGTCCGCCGGGCGAACCGCGCGGGTGGCCTCGACGGGGAGGCAGTACCCGGCTCCGGCGGACCGAAAACACACCATGGTCATCATTGAGGCAGCTCCTGCTGTTTGGCGTCGAGAAGTTTGTAGAGCTCGTTCGGGGAATAGCCGTCAATCGCGTAATCGTGCCGCGCAGGGTCGGCGCCCAGCAGGCGCCCCGCTGCGCCGAAGGCGCGCTGCGCCGACGGGCGGTCGTTCATTGCTTCGAGCGCGAGGGCGAGATGCAGGTGAGCAAGCGCATCGTCCGCGGCCAGGTATGCCCACTTACGAAAACTGACGACGGCCGCTGCAGGGTCGCCCGACGCGAGCGACTCGCGTCCGGCCTCAGCCAGAATCGCGATGGCGGCGACGTCATCGGCGTGCCCCGCACCGACCTGGGAAGCCGCAACCCGTGCGGGCAGAGCGCCGCCCGTCACGCGCCCACCGGACACCGAGCGCGGTCGATAGGCATAGGTGTCCCCGAGGCGCACGGTGTCGTAACGGTCGCCGATCGACCAGATCGTCTCGGCTGCACCGAGCAACATCCAGGCCTGAGGAAGAGCGTCGGCGACCCGGTCGAGGAAACCCCTCGCGTGCTGGTCGGAAAAGTAGATCAGGACGTTGCGACAAAACACGACGCTGCTCGAGCGCACCCGGTGGGGCACCGACTCGATGAGGTTGTGGTGCACGGTGCTGACCCGAGCCCGGATCGACGGGTTGACTTCCCACGCCTGGCCGACGGGGGTGAGGTGGCGCGCGATCCGTTCGGGTGAGAGACCGGTGATCTCGCGGGCCGCATAGCTGGCCGCGTTCGTGCGGAGCAGGGCGGAGGTCGACACGTCAGTGGCGATCACCCGGCCGTCGATGCCCAGCTCGTCGAGCAGCATGGCGAGGCTGAACGCCTCCTGCCCGTTGGCGCAGCCGGCGCTCCAGATGCTGAGCGGCTGCGGAAGGGTGGGAAGGATGTGTTGCGCCAGAATCTCGAAGTGCTCGGGGTGGCGAAAGAATCCCGTCTCCTGAACCGTCACTCGGTTGAGCAGGGCCTGGCGCAGGCTCGCACTGGCACCGAGCGCCCGGAGATACCGTTCGAAGTCCAGCCCCAGCACGGCCAACTCGTCGCGGATACAGCGCCGAAGCCGGGCGCGCAGGGCCGATTCGGGCCGGAGGCCGATCTCTGATTCAAGGAGTTCGGCCACCCGGCGGATGATCGCTTCTGACGGTTCGAGCGCGATCATGACCCCACCAATGCGACCGCACGGCGGATCGCGGCCGCGAATTGTTCAGGGGGCAAGAGAGTTGTGAGCGCCCCCAGGCGCAGGGCGGCCTGGGGCATGCCGAAGACGGCACAGGAGTCCTCGTCCTGCCCGAAAGTCTGCCCGCGCCGGCTGTGGAGTTCGAGCAGCCCCTTGGCTCCGTCGTCGCCCATCCCGGTTAGGATGACCCCGACACCAGCGGACCCGGCGTGCTCCGCCACTGATCGAAAGAGCTCGTCCGCGGACGGCTGGTGGATCGTGACCGGGGTGGCCGCGAGCTCGAGCCGACTCTTCGCGGCCAGACGCAGGTGGGATCCGCCGGGGGCGAGATAGACGTGCCCGGGCAGGGCGATCTGGTCGTGCGTGGCGAGTTCTACCGGCAGCGCCGAGGCGCGTGCCATCCAGCCAACCAAATTACCGGTGAAATCCGGATGCAGGTGCTGCACCACGAGCACCGGCGCGTCGAGCCCACCAAGCCCGGCGAGCACCGTCGCCAGCACCGTGGGACCCCCGGTCGACGCGGCGAGCGCGACCACGGCCTGCCGGCCACCTCGCTGCGGCGCGGTCCGGGCCGAGTTCCTGGACAGGGCTCCCCGGGGATGCCGGATCGCCAAAACTTTGCTCAGCTGACGGACCGTGCTGCGAAGCTGGGTCCCGAGCTCGTCGGTCCAACGGTCGGGGGTCGGGAGCGCTCCGAGGGCGCCGGCCACAACGGCCTCGACGGCCTCGGGAGACAGTCGATCCACGATTCGGCTGGACAGCACAAGGATGGGCGTCGGTGCGCGCGCCATGACTTGTTCGATGAAGACCTGCCCGCTTGCGGCGCTGGTGCTGATCCGAAGAATGATGAGGTCGGGGCTCTCCCCCGCCACGCGCTTGATCGAGGCCTCCCCGGCGGCGGCCTGGCCGATGACCCTGATGTCCCCGTCTCGTTGCAGGGCTCGAGTGAGCTCCCCGCCGTGGGTTGGCGCATCCTCAACAAGGAGAACCCTGATCGATTTACCGGGCGCGGCATCCGTCATGCTCGTCCTCCGATCAGGCGGTTCACGGCAATAAGGAGGCTGCCCTCGTCGAAGCCGCTCTTGAGAATATAGCCGTCGGCGCCCGCGTCGAGCCCACGCCGGCGGTCGGCTTCGCTCGCGCGGGAACTCAGGATCAAGACGGGTATATTTGCGAAGGACGGGTGCGCGCGGACCGCTTCGGTCAGCTCGAACCCGTCCATCCTGGGCATCTCGATGTCGGTCAGGATCAGCTCACTGGCTTCCTCGGCGAGTTTCAACAGCGCATCCGTGCCGTCGACCGCCACACGCACCTCGAAACCGGCCCGCTCGAGGATGTTGCGTTGCAGTTCTCGGATGGTCAGGGCGTCATCCACTACGAGGATGCGCTGGCGGGTCGTGGCAGGCGGGGCGTCTTGTACACGCGGGGCGCGGCCGCGATCGAGCCGGTGAGCTCGGTGGATGAGGCCGGGCGGGTCGAGCACAAGCAGGACGGAGCCATCTGGCTCGACGCTTGCGCCTGCGACGGCGGGGAGGTGCGCCAGCAGGCCGTTCAGCCCCTTGACTACGACGTCGCGTTGACCGACCAGCCGGTCCACCTGAAACCCGTGCCGGCGGGCGGTGTCGGCGAGCACTACTATCGGGCCGGTGCTCTGTCCGGCAGCGGGCAGGCCCACCGTGCCGGCCAGGGTCGACACCGGAACGGGACGGCCCTCGACAAGGAGGACGGAGCGCCCCTCGGCACTGGTCTGGCTCGCTGGATCGAAGCGCTGCGACAGGACCACCCGATGGAAGGGCAATGCGAAGCGCTGCCCGCCTGCCTCGACGAGAAGGCAGCGCAGCACGGCCAGGGTGATCGGCACGATAATGCGGAATTCGGTGCCCACCCCCGGCTTGGAGCGCACCTCGACGCGACCGTGCGCCGCCTCCACGCTGGCGCGCACGACGTCGAGCCCGATTCCCCGTCCGGACACGTCGGTCACCTCGGCTGCCGTCGAGAACCCCGCGGTGAAGATGAGGTTGAGCATCTCCTCCTCGTTCATCCCGCCGGTGTCGATTCCCTGACGTTCGGCCTGCTCCTTGACCTTGCCGGAATCGATCCCGCTGCCGTCGTCGGTGACGGCGATGATGACCTCGGAGCCCAACTGCATGGCGTGCAGGCGGATCGTGCTCTGTGCCGGTTTGCCGTCCGCCGCTCGTTGCGCGCTCGATTCGATCCCATGGTCGACGGCGTTGCGCACGAGGTGCAACAGTGTGTCCGACAGCTGCACCAGTACACCGCGGTCGAGTTCGGTGTCGGTCCCCCGCACGTCCCAATTGATCGTCTTGCCCTGCGTGCGTGCGAGGTCACGCACCGCACGCTGGAGCCTGTCGGTGATCGTGGCCAGGGGAACCATGCGTGTGCGCATTGCCCGGTCCTGCAACTGATTCAAGGTTCGGGAGAGGTCGTTGAACTCGGTGTTCAGGGTCGCGTCGACGCCGAATTTCTCGGTGAGCATCCGGCCCACCCTCAAATGAGCGGATGCCGACTCTCCGATCAGTCGCACCAGTTCGTCCAGCCGTTCCATCGGCACCATGACGACACCGGCGGAGTCGCGGACGGCCGGGGCGACCGGCGAATTCTCCGCGCCCGCCTGGATCCGCTCGCGCGTCAGCTCTGGCCGGTCGACGGCTGCGAGCTGGCTACCGGTCGTTGTCCCCTGGCTCGCGACGATGACCTGCCCGAGGCGGTCGGCCCCGGCGAGCAGTGTGTCGATGATCTCCGGAGTGACGAGTTGTCGTCCCGTTCTCACATCGTCGACGAGTTCCTCGAGCTCATGAGCGACGCGGCTCACCTCGTCGAGCCCGGCGACGGCCGACGACCCCTTGATGGTATGCAGCTCCCGGAACACGGAACGGAGCAGCGACTCATCCCCACCCGTCTTCTCGAGCTGGAGCAGGAGCTGATCGAGGTGCGCGAGGCGAACCTCGGCTTCCTGCGCGAATAACTCCCGCACCTGTGCCAGGTCGAGCCCGCTCACCTCGCGGATCCCCTCGCGACAGTGTCGCCCGTGCGCGCGCTATCCAGTTGTGCGCTGGGACGCCTGGCGGCCCGTTGGCCCGATCGCGGACGCTCGCCGTCCAGAAGCGCACCCGCCAGAAGAGAATCCGGCTCGAGCAACACGGCCACCCGGTTCCGCACCAGGAAGCAGCCGACGGTTCCGGCCAGCTCCGACGTGCCCACGGGCGCGCCCAGGATGACCCGTTCAGGGAGATCCGTGACCGCCAGCCCGATCAGGCCCTGGCGGGACTGCAGCACGACGACAAACGCTGCCGGCTCGACGGACCCCAGCCCCAGCAGCGACGCCGCGTCGATCAGGGGCACGATTTGGCCACGCAGGTTAAAGAGCCCAAGCACGTGCGACGGCGCGGTGACCAGCCGGGTCAGCGTCGGCGCCACCACCACTTCCTCGATCCGTTCGATCGGCACGGCGTACAGATCGACCCCGACCGGGAACAGCACGGCGTGCAGGTCGGTCATCGTGGTCCGCTGCTGCCAACCGCGCTGGTTTCGAGGTCGTTGGCCAGATCGGCGAGGTCGCCGGCCGATGCGGCGATCTGCTTGGCGGTGACCGAGACCGCGCGGCTGGCGTCGGTGAGCTGCTCCATCGTCTCGACGACCTGGGCTGTCGCACTCCGTTGCTGCTGGGTGGTCAGGCTGACCTGGCCGGTCGCGTCCGTGACGGCCTCGAGCAGCATGAGACCCCGCTGCATCTGCTTCGCGCCCTTTTCCATCGCGATGACGGTTGCGTTCGTTTCGCGCTGCACGTCGGCCAGGATCGCGGCGATGTCACCCGCGGAGGACTTGGACCGTTCGGCCAGCCGACGCACTTCATCGGCCACAACCGCGAAACCCCGACCGTTCTCGCCGGCGCGGGCCGCTTCGATTGCCGCGTTGAGGGCCAGCAGATTGGTCTGATCGGCGATGTCGTTGATCAGCACGAGCAGGGTGTCAATGTCATTGACCCGCCCCGCGAGGGCGAGGGTGCGCTCACTCGACAGGGTGATGTCGGTCTCGGCCTGCTCCAGGTTGAGCCGTGTTTCCGCGGTCTGGCGTGCGACCGCGTCAACGGTGTCCGCAATGGCGACCGACGAGCGAGCGAGTTCCTCGGTGGTTCCCGTGGCCTGCGTGACCGCCGCGCTCTGCTGGGTGGTGATCGTGGCCAATTCTTCGGAGGACGCCGAAAGCTGCATCGCAGCGGTATTCACCTCGGCCACGGCCCTGCCGAGTTGGGCGATAAGCGTCTCGGAGGTGGTGAGCATGGTGTTGAACGATTCGCCGAGCAACACGAGTTCTTTGGACCCGGTCGGCACGGCGCGGGCCGTCAGGTCACCCCGGGTGACCCGCATCGCGACCCCGGTCAACTGCTTGACCGACCGAATCGTGCCCCAGGCGAGCAGAACCGAGACGGCCGCAGCGAGCAGCGCACCCCCCACGACAAGCCAGATGGCGCGCCGGGTCTGTTCGGCAACCGGTGCGAGCACATTGCTCGCGCTTTCCGAGGCGATGAGAGTCCAGTTCAGTTCGTCGACGATGTCGTAGCCGCCGATCACATCGTCCCCGGCGTACCCCACGAATCGGGCCGAGCCGGGCCGGCCGGTGCTGGACGCCTGCCGTGTCGCGACGGTGTCCACGTTCGTGCTCAACACGCCGGCGGCGAGCAACGCCGTGTCATCGGCCAGCTCGCTCATTCTGTCGGAACTGTAGATCAAGCGGTGCAAGGAGTCGACGAGGACGATCTTCGTGCTCGTTCTCGAGCTCGAAATGAGGTCGGGCATGATCAGCTCGTGGAGCGCCATCGGGTCCAGGTTGGCGACGACCACGGCGCTCACCTTCCCGGCGCCGTCCAGCACCGGTTCGGCGATGATCCAGTCGATCTTCTGTCCCTGACGCGCCATCGAGGTGAGCACGGGCGTGCCGGAGACCGCGGTCTTGAACCACTCCTGGTTGGTGACGGAGAGCTCAACGTCCGGCCGGCTTGAGGCCAGGACCTTTCCGGCGACATCCGTGATTTGAATCAGCGTGTAGCTGCCGTATGCCTTGTGTATTTTGGCCAGCCGAGACGAGGCAACGGCGGAGCCGAGTCGACTGTCGTACGTGCCGGCGATGACCTCCATATCATCGTGGCGTTCGACCGTCCACGACTCCAGCCGTGCCGTGACTGCGCGCGCCAGTGTGACGCCAGTGTTCTTGGCCGCGCCGGTCAGGTTCGCCGACGACTCCGAGGTGAGGAGCACCGCCAGCACAATCATGAGCGGCACCGACACCAGGAGCATGGCCGACACCATCTGGACGCCGAAACGGCGTGGTAGGGAATGCCAGAAACGACGAGACTGGGTGGCCATGGTGCTGGTCCTATCGATTCTGCGGTCCGATTGACCCGAGGGTCCGGTCCGTGCGATCCCGCCCTACGGACGAGTATGCGTGCGATGACGTGACTTGACCGTACCAGCGCCCGTTCACCGATCCGGGAGGATGACCCTGGCGCGCGGGCCCGAGTTTTTTGGGGGCACCTGACTGGGGGGCAACGCCCGTGCAGCAGCAGCGCGAAGCCGGCTCACCCGGCACTCGGGATCTTCGCGCCCAGGCACACCCGGCGCTCGGGCCCGTCAAGCTCCCTTGCGTGTCCTGGCGACCGCTCATAGCCTGTGCGCATGAGCCCCAACAGAGACCCGAAGCCGCCCGTCCGCCAGCTGCGCCTGGTCGTCGAGGCGGCCGCTTACGATGCCGCGGTGCGCTTCTACCGTGATGCGCTCGGCCTGACTGAGGAAGAGTCGTTCGAGGGCGAGGTCGAGGCCCGCGGGATCGTCCTCGACGCCGGCCGGGCGACTCTCGAGCTGCACAATCCAGCGCAGAGGAAGATGGTCGACGGGCTGGAGGCCGACGGGATCCCGAGCGGGCACATCCGTGTGGCGTTCGAGGTCGCCGACACGGCCGAAAAAACGCAGGCACTGACAGATGCCGGCGCCGCGATCATCGCGTCGCCGCGGGTGACGCCGTGGCAGTCGCCTGATCCGGGACTCGAGGCCGAGCCCGCGAACGAGTGCGGCCAGCCGCTCCGCATGTGCGGCCGTCCGTCCGACGATCTCGACGACCGTCAGGTCGAAGAGCCCGTTGAAGGCTCGGATGTGCTCCCAGGCCTGGACTCCGGTGCCGAAGACGACGAGACGATTCGCCCCCGGCGCGGCCAGTCGGCGAGCACCCATCCCGGACACAGCGGCGGTGCGCACGTTGGTCGGCGCCATACTGTCGAGGACGGCGAGCGGCCTCTGGTCACCGCCGCCGAACAGGAGGTAGAGACCCTGGATGACCGGACGGCTGGCGCGGGCATTAGCTAGTGCGGACCGCAGGGATTCAAAGTCGCGCAATTGCGCAGGGACGTGTTGGCCTGTCACCACGCTTGTTTGCTCCCTCAGCCCGTTTGACTCCCGTTCTCGTCGCGTCTGCTGGTCAGTTCATACTTGGTGCCGTCGTAACCGTCCCCGAGCCACATTCCAAAGAGAACCCGCCCCGTGACATCCACCGGGTCGACAAGGACCGTGGGTAGCTGACCGTGTCGATTCGGTTCAAGGATTACGGTGAATGTCGGTTCCAAAGAACCCACAGAGTGCAGAGTGACGGTGGTCTGCGTGCGGGAGGTTCCGAGCACAGCACCGACTTCAACGCCATCGCGGTCGGGAATCGGGGCTCTTTGCTTGGGGCCCGACCGTTTGAGGCGTGCAGCANCGGGAATCGGGGCTCTTTGCTTGGGGCCCGACCGTTTGAGGCGTGCAGCAGAAACCCACCTGGGAAACGCGCGCGGTGCTGACTTCGGCTGAGCACTTGACTCAATGGCGGGAAAGCTCATTTTACATCGATCCCGTCCATTCGACGGGCGGGCCGGCTGCCCGCCCGAAGGTCCGTGCCTTTGTGGCGCCGCTCTACGACACTCCTGCGTCTGCAAGTGGCAGGAGAACCGCTGGGCCAGAGTCCTAGG